>NZ_WTKX01000034.1:0-42687 GCF_011378755.1 Pseudoalteromonas sp. Z1A2
TTTCATCACCTGCTCCGAATTTATCATTGAGCAGGTATTTTTAGATAATCAGAACATCGATGCTAGGTGTGGTTCGCTAGACGCTTACGCTGGGTTGACTTTATTGCCGTTATCAAACGACTTGGCCTTTCCTAAGTAAATTTTCTTAATAGTCTCTGCATCAAGTGCATTTGCATTACTAGGATTTACAATTACTGCAACTTCAGCCAAAGCACCGAAAGAACATAATGAAAGCGCACTAGCTAGGATTAATTTTTTCATATTCCGCTCCAATTAAAATACTAAATCAACACCAACGGCGACTATATCCGTTTCAGTGTCAGTGATGTCATCATCAAATCGACTGAAGTCAATTTTAAATGCAGCTGAAGGGTGGAAGTCATAACGTGCGCCAATTGTGTATACGTTACTCTCTGCACGCATGCTCTCGAGGGCAAAGTTCACAGTAGTATTTAATAAAGGAATTGATTCAAGAGTATTAAAACGTGACGAATCATGCTTATCATCATTTTTTTCATAGGTGAAGTGAACAATAACATCATCTATACGATAACCCGCAGAGGCATAGTATTGTGATTGTTCAGCCAAAATACTTCCCTCTACTTCAAACTGTGTATATTCAGCATCAAATAAGAAGTTATCATAGTCAATAGAGAAGCCAATACCAACAAAAGTTGTTTCATCTTCGTCAGTAATCAGATCATTTACTGTACTGGTTAAACCGTTAGTATTGAGTACATCAATAATTCCATTTAAGGCACTTAAGTTACTTGAGTCACTGCTATCAATAGAAATGCTAGTGTCGGCCACAATATATGCAGCTCGTGCACTGAACCAGTCGTATGATAGGCTCCAGTTTATACCGCCTAAATTATTTAACTCAGCAGGTAAGCTATCTCCAAATACATCTATATCGCCATCAAAAGCGCCGTAAAACCCTTGTAAAGTAGAGTCCCAATCTCCTAATTGATTGTTGTAAACAACACTCAAGCCTTCATAAGTCGAAAATGGGATACCGTACACTGAGCGAGGTGGGCGTACCCAGCGATAAGCATAGCCAACATCCAAAAAATCTGAGTATTTATAGAAAGGGACACGCATTTTACCAGCGCTAAATTGCAGTTCATCGCTGTATTCATAAGTAACATATGCCCATTCGAACGTGGCGTCAAAGTCGTCCTCTCCACGCGCAATAATTTGAGCCGTAGCCGTCAGTTTCTCTTGAAGATCAGCAGATAGTTGTAAAGCGAACTTACTCTCATTTTTAAATGAGATATCGTCGTCATATCCGTATAAGGTTTGATCACTGTCTAGGCTTTTACCACCTACGATAGATGCAAAACCATTAATACGTACTTCAGCGCTTGCATAGCTAGATGCAAGTACAGCACATACAGCTACTGCTACAGATAGCTTTTTCATATGTATTTCCTATTTGTTATTTAGATGTTGATTTCAATAGGATTATAGAAGTGATAGTGTTTTTTATCTAATAAATTTAGGAAGTTAATAAAAATAAATTTAGTAACGGCTTTTTAATTTTGTAACATATATATTTTATGTATGTATTAAAAGCAGAATAGTATGATTTTATTAGAATAAACTTTAAATCTAGTTAATAAGGCTTTTTAAAATGGCGGGAATATTATAACTAAATTTTCTTTTTACGTTCTTTTGTTAAGGAGTTAGAACGAATGTTGCTGGTAATTACAATAGCTATTATCAAGTTTGCTTAATCGGTTTTAACTATTGATCTTATTTAAGTTTTTTTGACACCAAAGCAATGCTTGTTGCTTGTTTTTTACAGCGATTTTTTGATACACCTTGTGTAAATGTACACGAACTGTAGCTTCACTGATAAATAAAGTGTCTGCAATTGCGCTTGAATGTAAGCCAGAAAATAACAAGTTTAATACTTTCATTTCTTTGCAGGTTAAGTTATTTGATTGCAGCGCAGTTTGTTGTTCACTCGCTAGCATTTGTCTCATCCAACCATCAGTTACCGCACGTGGAAACCAAAGTTTTCCTTGTTCTATTGCTTCTAATCCTTGCTGCAGTAGTACTTCGTCAGTGCCTTCATAAAACAAACCTTTCAAATTAGGCCACTCTTTTAATGCCAAAACATCACCGTCTTTGGGCACGTCAAAAATAACGAGTCCTTGGTGACCGTTTCTTAGCATAAACTGATTTATAAGTTCATGGTTTGTAATAACATTTAAAGCTTGATAATTGACAAGTAGGACGTTGAAGTCAGCTGCAACACAAAAAAGTGACGTGTAATTTGGGCTGGTGAAGCATGTGGGGCTTTTATTGGCTGTATTTTCAATATTCATAATATTCTATCCATAGACTACATTTTAGTACTATATTCTTATTTTTAGTTAATTTCAATGATACCTGAATGTGTTTTAGCTCTTTTTTTATACACTAAAGTACATGTATGAGTATGTTTTATGCGCTCTTTAAAGTAATATTTATGAGATTTTTTGTTTTAAAACAATTCATTAGTGAGGTAAATATTAGAGGGGGTTATTTATGATAATTCATCTAAAGCTAACAATGCTTAAATTACTGTCATTTTCTATGAATTTATTTAAATAATTTTATACATTTATTCACAATAATGTCATATAATACCTGTCCAGAGGAAAGATGCTATTTAGCGTCTTTTTTTATGCCTAAAGTTTATATTATTAATATAAAAGCATAACAAAAATCACACGGTATCCTTTGGAGAATATTTTGAAACTACGCACACTCTCACAGTTAAGCCTAGCAATTGTCGCTGCACTATCTACCTCAGTAAATGCTGAAGAAGCTAAAACAACAGCAAAACAAGACGCGTTTGAAAAAATCGAAGTCACAGCTCGTAAACGTACAGAGAGCTTATTTGAATCTCCAACCGCTATCACATCAATTGGGGCGAACCTAATTGATAAAGCCAATATGAGTAATCTTGAAGATATTGGTAAATATGTTCCAAACTTAAACATCACCCGTTACGGTGTTGGTAATGCAGCACATGCGTCTGTGTTCATTCGTGGTATTGGTCTGCAAGATCACATAATAACTACTGATCCAGGTGTAGGCGTATACTTAGATGGCGTTTATTTAGGTCGTCAAATGGGTTCTAATTTATCATTACCTAATGTTGAGCGTGTTGAAGTGCTTCGTGGTCCACAAGGTACTTTATATGGTCGTAATACATTAGGTGGCGCTGTAAATGTAATTACAAAGCAACCTGGGGATGAAGGTATTGTAACTACTTCAGCTAAGCTGGGAAGTCGTGGACGTATTGCTGGTGATGTTTATTTTAATAACTCACTAAACGATGAACTAAGCATGTCTGCGAGTGCATCTTACAAAACACGTGATGGTGTTGGTGAAGCTGTTAATTTAGCAAATCCAGAGAAAGAAATTGGTGAGGAAGAGGAATTCAGTGGTCGTGTAGCCCTTAAATGGCAAGCGAACAGCGATTTAGCATTCACTTTTGCTTTAGATGGAGTTGATAACGAGTCAGGTCAATCGCCTTACACAATTGAATTAACTGACCCGCTAGATGCAAACGATGTGTTTAATGGCGACTTCCCATTATTGACTCAAGATTTAATTCCATCAGACCCTGATGATTTAGGTACAACCGTTGCAGGTATTGAATCAACTTCTTACTCAGGTTGGGGCACATCGTTCTCGGCTGATTGGGCAATTAACGATACTTATACTACTAAATTTATCTCAAGCTACCGTACATCGGAGTATGAAGGTGGCCTAGATGACGATGCATCACCTTTAAACTTATCTGAGTTTCCAGAAGAGGGCGGAGCTGATCAGTACTCGTTTGAAATTCAACTAAATGCAACATTTGATAATATGGACTTTGTGTCAGGCCTTTACTTTTTTAATGAAGATGGCTTTACACGTTCAGGCCCATTTGTATTCAGCCCATTTAATACACCCAATGGCATATTGAATGACGGAGTAACAGAATCATTTGGTGGTTACGGCGATTTTGAAATTAACCAAGAAACTAATTCTTACGCAGCCTACTTTAATGCAAGCTACGATTTAACTGACGATTTAACGGTAGGTGGTGGTCTTCGTTATTCAAAAGATGAAAAAGATGCAAATGCTATATTCCCATCATTTCCTACTCGTAAGTATGTAAGTGCAGATTTTGATGCAGTTACGTGGGATGTAAATGCATCTTATCAGCTTAGCAATAATATGAATGTGTATGGCCAGATTCAAAAAGGCTACCAAACAGGTGGTTTTCCACCGCGCCCATTTGGTGGACCAGACCAGTTTGTATCATTTGACGAAACGAAAGCGGTTAACTACGAAATGGGTCTAAAAGGCCAAGTACACGAAAATGTATCTATGATGCTTGCGGTATTTGTGACTGATTACACTGATTTAGCATTGCCGTTTTCAGACCCAACAGCAGGTGGCGGTTTCGTAACAATTGTAGAAAATGCGGGTCAGTCTAAAGCACAAGGTATTGAGCTTGAAACAACCGTCGCTATTACTGATGACTTTACTATTCGCAGTGCAGTTGGTTATTTAGATTCTGAAATAACAGAAGTGGCTGAGGGTGTACAAGGTATAGGTAAAGGCGATTCACCTGCACTTACACCACGCTGGACTGTTATGGTTGCACCTTCTTACTTTATGGATTTAGAGAGCGGCGCAACACTTGCATTTAATGCTAACTATTCGTACCGAAGCGAAATGCAAGGGCAATCAGTTTATAACCAAAGTGAGACCATTGACTCTCGTGAACTAGTTGGTTTTAATATTTCCTACACTAATCCATATGGCGATATGGAAATTACACTGTATGGTGAAAACGTTCTAAACGAAGTTTACGATGTTGGTCGTCTACAACAATCAGGTTTTGTTGGCGTAATGCGTAGTAATGATCGAAGTGAATTTGGTTTGAAATTCAAAAAAGATTTTGAGCTATAAACTAAAATCAAGTAAATAAAATATAATGTAATTGAAGTTTATTTTGCATAATAAAGGCCGAATCATGCTGTGATTCGGCCTTTGTGTATTCAATAGTAAAGTTATTATTCGCATCGTTTAAATTCCTAATTTTAATTGCTGATTTAAAACAATCCACATCCCCATTTTTGAGTCTTTGTATTAACTAAAATGCGCCTTTTTAGTTTGTGTAAAGGCTAGGTTGTTCGCTACAATGGCGCCTCTTAATTGCCAAACGGACTCTGTAATGAAAATTCTTGCCGATCAAAATATGCCTTTAGTTGAGCAGTACTTTGCAGACTTTGGTGAGGTTGAGCGTTTTGATGGTCGTAAATTAACGCCTGAACAATTAATAGATGTAGATGTTCTTCTTACTCGTTCGGTGACAAATGTTAATCATGAACTTTTGGTACAAGCTAACAAGTTGAGCTTTTTAGGTACTGCCACAATCGGCATTGACCATATTGATACGCAATTACTGCATGATAGAAATATTGCTTTTACAAGTGCACCTGGTTGTAATGCTGTTGCTGTAGCTGAATATGTAATTAGTAGCTTATTTGCATTAAGCCAAGAAAATGCGCGTCCATTGTGTGGTCAAACAATTGGTATTGTAGGGATGGGCAACATTGGTACATGTTTGGCGCAAAAATTAAAAGCATTAAACGTAGTTGTACTGCTGTGCGATCCGATTAAGCACGAACAAGGCTTATTACAAGAGCATGTAGCGCTTGATGAGTTATTAGCGCAGTCAGATGTTGTTACTTTTCACGTTCCCCTTGTTAAAAGTGGCGAGCATAAAACACTGCACATGATGGGTAAAGAGCGTTTAAAGGCACTTAAGCCAGGAACCACGCTAATTAATGCAAGCCGTGGCGATGTAATTGATAACCAAGCATTACTTGAGGTAATGGAAGCTGGGGCTGATTTAGATTTAGTACTTGATGTATGGGAGAAAGAACCCAATATTTTAACTGAATTACTAGAGCATGTTCGTTACGCTAGTGTGCACATTGCAGGGCATACACTTGAGGGGAAAGCTCGTGGTACACAAATGTTGTATCAAAAACTGTGTCAGCTCAAAGGTGTTGAGGCGATTAAATCGTTGGATGATTTTTTACCAACACCAGCCGTTACAAATGCAACTGTTACGCAAAGAATTAATGAGCAAGATATTGCCCGTTTAGTGCATTTAATTTATGACGTTCGCCGCGATGACGGAATATTACTTCGTCGTCTAGAGAGCGACGGCTTCGATAGTTTACGTAAAAACTATCCTATAAGGCGAGAATTTAGCACCTTATTTCTACAAGGTGATAGCCCACAATTAGCAGCACTTAGCCAGCTTGGCTTTAGCATAGCTGAATAATTATTTAACTAACGATGTTGTTTTAATGTCGTTTATAGAGGAAGAAATATGTCGCAAAAATATAACGTTGCCGTACTTGGCGCTACTGGTTTAGTAGGCCGTCAAATCATTGAAACGCTAGCAGATCGTAAGTTTCCTGTTGATCAGCTTTTTTTACTTGCTAGCAGCCGCAGCGCAGGTGAAGATATAAAGTTTCGTGGTGAGACCATTGAAGTACTTGACGTTGAAGGCTTTGACTTTAGCCAAGCGCATATAGGTTTGTTTTCTGCTGGTGGCAGTGTATCTGAAAAATATGCTCCTATTGCTGCTGAAGCCGGCTGTATTGTAATCGATAATACATCGCACTTTAGAAATGATTTTGAAATACCACTCGTGGTGCCAGAAGTTAATGCTTCAAGCCTAGCTGATTTTAGAAATCGTAATATTATTGCTAACCCTAACTGTTCAACTATTCAGATGATGTTAGCACTTAAACCAATTTATGATGCTTACGGAATAGACCGTATTAATGTATCTACTTACCAAGCTGTATCGGGTGCAGGTAAAGACGCGGTTGATGAACTTGCAAAGCAAACAGCTAATTTGATGAATGCACGCCCTATGGATAATAAAGTATTTCCAAAGCAAATTGCATTTAACGTTATTCCTCAAATTGATAGCTTTGAAGATAATGGCTATACGCGCGAAGAAATGAAAATGGTAAACGAAACTCATAAAATTTTGGGTGATACCACTATTGCAGTGAACCCAACGTGTGTACGTGTTCCCGTATTTTTTGGGCACTCAGAATCAATTAATATTGAAACGCGCATGCCTTATGACTTTGAACACGTTAAACAACTTTTAAAAGACGCGCCTGGTGTCGAGCTAATTGATGATGAAGGTGACTACCCAACAGCAGTGTCTGACGCTAGTGGTAACGATACTGTGTATATAGGTCGATTACGTGCTGATATTTCTCATCCTCATGGATTAAACATGTGGGTTGTAAGTGACAACACTCGTAAAGGTGCTGCAACTAATAGCATTCAAATTGCAGAAGAGCTTATTGCCAATTACATGTAATAGTTAATCGCGCTAAACATGCTTTTGAAGCGGTAAACAGTAGTTGTTTGCCGCTTTTTGTTTATATGGCTTGTCAAATTTTTGCCGTTTAATTTTAAAAATACAAAAACTGATTGATAACACTCAATAAATTAATATTTATAAAGATGTTTTAAGGCATTTATTTTCAAGGTGTTGCGATGGATATTACGCTCTAACTGGTTTATAGTTTGTAATTGGAATAGAGCTTGCAATAAAAATAGATTGTAATAATAAATGCGAGTCAGTCATTTGGCTGATAATAGCAATAATAAACAATATTTATGCACTTAAGTTTTAGGTGTTTTATTAATATTTAAATATTAAAGGATCAGCATGCGCGGTTTAGCTACACTTATTATATTAGCGTCTGCATTGATAGTAACGCCAGTTTACTCTCAGGACAGTACCCAATTAAAGGGGCCTAAAGGCGTTGACTATGGTGCGCAAGGGCGATCAATTGGGCCAATTAAACCAACTGATACGCTTTGGCGTATAGCAGCTAAAGTGCGCCCAGACAATTCTGTCAGTATTTATCAAGTTATGCAGGCTTTGTATAACAAAAATCCCGATTCATTTTTAGAACAAAATCTTAACCACATTCAAAATGGTGCCTATTTAAAAATCCCTACCTTAGCCGAAATAAAAGCTGTAAATACGCAGCTCGCAAAGCAACGCTCTGAGCAAGATGATGCATTATGGGAAAAGAAAAAAAATGGCACGCTTACACAAAGCGAAATTAACTCAGCGCAAACAAAAGTAACTCAAGCGCGTAAAATTGATGTAGACGATGCTAAAAAAGAGATACAGAAAGAATTAAATGAAATAAAAACAGAGCAAGGTACTAAGCTTGTTGAGTTACAACAACAGTTTAAAAGCTCAGTTAGTAATGTAGAAGAGATTTTAGTTGAAAATAATAATCTTAAAAAACAGTTATCAGGAATATCTAAAGAGCTCGAAAACTTACGTTTGCAATTAGGACAAGACAGCGAAATTCAAAATCAGTTAAAAGAACTCATCGTTAAACAAAACGAGATTATTGCCCAACAAAAAAAACAAGAAGTAATACCAAAAGAGTCATTTGATTTTGGCTCATTATTTTCAAACCCCATAGTACTGGGCTTGTTAATGTTTATTCCTGGGTTACTGATTATTTTTGCAATCGTTATGTTTTTACGCAAACGAGCAAGTAATCAAGAAGAGCCGCAAAACGATGATGACTTTTTACCACAAACCCCAACTTATACTGGCGATGATGATTTAGGCCCAAGCTTAAATGACGATCCAATTGTACCTGACCCTTTAGATGACTTGAGTGTTCAATTAGATGATAGTCTCGAAAGTGATATGTTGCCTAATGATGATTTAGACGACGGCTTAGATGATTTTTCTGGCGACGAAAATTTACTTGATCAGGATGAGCTCGAAAGCTTGCTAAGCGATGACATTGTTTTTGATGATGAAAATACCGATGACGATGATGAGCTCGATATTTTTATGCAGCAAGGGTTTGATCAACCTTCAGATGAAAACGCTGAAGATATAGATTTAGACTTATCTGATGACTCAATTAACAATGATGAAATCCTAACTAATGACGATTTAGATAGCTTGTTTGATGAAGACGATAGTCTACCTGAATTTGATCCACCGCAAACAAGCGAAGCTTTAGAGGATGACAGCTTAGAATCTCATGATGAAATGGCGGCTTTAAGTGAAGAGCTTGCAGATGAAGATAATTTTGATATAGATGAATTATTAGATCAAACATCAACAGAATTAGATACCTCAAATAACACTTCAGCTGAACTTGATACAAGCGACGATTTTGATTTAGACGATATAGATAGCTTAATTGATGAGGCGAATGACCCAAAAAGTGATGTGGTAGATGACTCACTTGATGCAGAGTTACTCGACGAAGATGAACTTCTAGAAGAAAGCGACGACTTTGATTTAGACGACATAGATAGCTTAATTGATGAGGCTGCAGTCGATACTGCAGATGACTCATTAGTTGAGGAAAGCGAAGACTTTGATTTAGACGACATAGATAGCTTAATTGATGAAGCAGCAGTTGATACTGCAGATGACTCATTAGTTGAGGAAAGTGACGACTTTGATTTAGACGACATAGATAGCTTAATTGATGAAGCAGCAGTTGATACTGCAAATGATTCATTAGTTGAGGAAAGTGACGACTTTGATTTAGACGACATAGATAGCTTAATTGATGAGGCAGCAGTTGATACTGCAAATGATTCATTAGTTGAGGAAAGTGACGACTTTGATTTAGACGACATAGATAGCTTAATTGATGAGACTGCGGTTGATACTGCAAATGATTCATTAGTTGAACAAAGCGATGACTTTGATTTAGACGACATAGATAACCTAATTGATGATGAAGTAAAAAATTCAGATGTAAGAGATTCAGAAATTGATAATGCATTGGCAGACTCAGTTGAGGATTTAGCAGATGCTCAAGAAGAATTAAATGTTGATGATATTGAGTCGCTTGCTTCATCATTAAATGAAGAGCCCGAGCTTGACGATGAGCCTGAACTTGAAGAAGAGCCTGAACTTGAAGAAGAGCCTGAACTTGAAGAAGAGCCTGAACTTGAAGAAGAGCCTGAACTTGACGATGAGCCTGAACTCGCAGAAGAGCCTGAGCTTGAAGAAGAGCCTGAGCTTGAAGAAGAGCCTGAGCTTGAAGGAGAGCCTGCGCTTTACGATGAGCCTGAACTCGCAGAAGAGCCTGAACTCGCAGAAGAGCCTGAGCTTGAAGAAGAGCCCGAGCTTGACGATGAGCCTGAGCTTGAAGAAGAGCCTGAGCTTGAAGAAGAGCCTGAGCTTGAAGAAGAGCCTGAGCTTATAGAAGAACCTGAGCTTGAAGAAGAGCCCGAGCTTGACGATGAGCCTGAACTTGCAGAAGAACCTGAGCTTAAAGAAGAACCTGAACTTATAGATGTAACGGTTGATGATTTTTCAGATACATCAGAGTCGCTTCTTGATCCTGAAGATGCGCTTGAAGAATATACAGATGATACTTTAAAGAGCGTTGATGAGCTTTTAAATGAGCTACAACAAGCGACGGATGATGACTATATAGAAACACCAGATTGGTCTTTAGATGAGCTTGAAGACGATCTTGAAGAAATAGAAGTAGATCTTGGTGACGATCCGTTAGCGGGCGACGATGACTCAGATCTTACAAAAATTGAAGAGCAGCTTGATAGCGATCTTATAACGCCAAGTGAAGAGTTAGATGAATATCCTGAACTTGAATTAGACGATGATCATTCATTATTGGAGAATGAACCTTCGTTTGAGCCGCAAGAACCTAAAGAAAATGCACCGAGTGAAGAAAATGCAGTAGCACTTAGTCAAACAGAGAAAGATCTCGCAAATGCGCTTTCTGAAAATGCTAACTTAGATAGCTTAGAAGATGATTTTGATGATGAACTATTAATTGATAATGACTTCTCTGAATCAGAAGCTAAGGTTGAAGACGAGTCGTTTGATGATGATTTACTGCAAGAAATTAATGACGGAATTGATTCTGTTGAACCAGTTAGTATAGAAGAGGATACCAAACCTCTTAACCTTAATGAAGTTCAAGAAACACTAGAAAGTGAGTTGCCATTTACCCCCGAAGAATTACAAGGTGATGATTTAGACGGTGAGGCGCAGGGAGTCGCTTCCAGCCAAGCTGAGCAGGACTTATCAAATGCGCTTTCTGAAAATAATGATTTAGATAGTTTAGAAGACGATTTTGATGATGAAATTTTAATTGAAGACGATTTTTCTGACTTAGATGTTGAGTTTGACGAAGATATTTTAGAGCAAGCGCTAACTGATGAGTTATCAGACGAGCAGCAAGAGCAAACAAATGCAGAGCGCGAAGCACAGTTAACAAACTCAGATGAAGCAGGTAGCACTAATATTAGCTCTGACGATGAACTTGATGAAGAGTTTATGTCAAATTTGACGCAAACTGATTTTGATTCATTACTTAGTGAGTTAGCGGAGCCTGAAGAATTAAGTGCTGAGGATAGCAGTGAATTTGATGTCGACTTTGACAGCTTGCTAAAAGAAGACTTAGAGGAAGATGACTCATTAACTACAAAAGAGCCACTTGTTGAAAGTAGTGATATTGAGCAACTTGATAATGATGAATTTGTAGATATAGATTCATTATTAGAAGAAAGTGAAGAGGCTGAACTTGAACACGAACCTTACACCGACGTTAATATGGATGTCGGTTTGAGTGAGTTTGATGCATTACTTGCTGGTGATAACCCAACCGATGTTGATGCTGAAAGTGGTGGTTATTCAGCTAAACTAGATTTAGCGCGTGCTTATATTGAAATTGATGATTTTGATTCTGCGCTCAAGGTCATTGAGGATGTCATCAACAAAGGCCCAGAAGAAGTTCAAGAAGAGGCACTTAGTTTAAAAGCGAAACTAAAATAACAAATTGTTAAAAAAACCCTTAATTGGTTATTCTAATTAAGGGTTTTTTTATGGATGTTAGTTTAATTATAACAAGGGAAAGCAACGCATTAACGAAGTGAATTTTATAGTATGTAATTGTTATAAAAGAATAATTTACATCGTAATTATTAAGTTATTTGATTCATTGAAATGATCATGTTTTTAATAAAAAGGGTATTACCGCACACCTCCTTTTATTGCGTCGAGAGATAGCATAAAATGCCGTGTTCATTAGCACAGTAGGTAAAGCAGTAATTATGCGAGTAGCACTTGGAGTTGAATACAACGGCGTACGCTATAGTGGGTGGCAACGTCAATCACATGTAAATAGCGTACAACAAGAAGTAGAAAAGGCATTGTCGCGTATTTGTAATCACCCAGTTGAAGTAGTATGTGCGGGGCGAACTGATGCGGGTGTGCACGGTACAGGTCAAATAATACATTTTGAAACTGAAGCTTCGCGTGACATGGTCGCATTTACAATGGGTATGAATACCTTATTGCCTAAAGATATTGCTATTCGCTTTGCACAACCAGTTGCTGTCGATTTTCATGCTCGTTTTAGTGCAACCGCTCGCCGATACCGCTATATTATTTATAACTCTCCTTTTCGAGGAGCAGTGTTAAACGAAGGGGTTACGCATTTTCATCACCCATTAGATGAAGTTAAAATGCAGGAAGCCTGTCAGTATTTGATCGGGACACACGATTTTACATCTTTTCGAGCGATCCATTGTCAAGCAAATACACCGACTCGCACTATTCATCATTTATCGGTACAGCGCCAAGGGTGTTACGTTATTATTGATATTAAGGCGAATGCGTTCTTGCATCACATGGTACGTAATATAACGGGGAGCTTGATGGATATTGGCATACATAAGCAACAGCCCATTTGGTTGAAAGAATTACTTGATTGTAAAGAGCGTGCTAAAGCAAGTGCTACAGCTAAAGCTGCAGGTTTATACTTGGTTGATGTCGATTATCCTGAAGAGTTTAATATTCCTAAAATGCCTTTAGGTCCATTGTTTTTACCTGACGCTGAAATTTAGTTATGGTTGCCGTTAGTGTTTTTTATGAACACTTTTAACTACTAAGACCAGTTTTTTATACCGCGTTAGTGTAATTCATGTTTTAATTGAAAAAATTTGTCTGCTAATTGCTATTGGCAGGCTCGCGACACAGAACAGCATTAAGAGAGTTGCAAATGAGTTGGCTAGAAAAAATCTTACCTAAAACGACAAAATCATCAGGTCGTAAAGAAATCCCAGAAGGTGTTTGGGCTAAGTGCACATCGTGTGATTCAATTTTATATAAAGCTGAATTAGAAAAGTCATTAAACGTATGTCCTAAGTGTGACCACCACATGCGTGTTAGTGGCCGTAAGCGCCTGGAGCACTTTTTAGATGAAGGTGACCGTCAAGAGCTTGGCACACAACATGAGCCTAAAGACATTCTTAAGTTTAAAGATTCTAAAAAATACTCTGATCGTATCAGTGCAGCCCAAAAAGCAAGTGGTGAAAAAGATGCACTTGTAGCTATGAAAGGCCGATTAAAAGGCATTCCAGTTGCAGCAGTAGCATTTGAGTTCTCATTTATGGGTGGCTCAATGGCTTCTGTTGTTGGCGCTCGCTTTGTTGATGCTGTTGATCAATGTTTAGAGCATAACATGCCGCTTATTTGTTTTTCTGCATCAGGCGGTGCACGCATGCAAGAAGCGCTTATGTCGCTTATGCAAATGGCTAAAACAAGTGCTGCACTTGCAAAAATGACTGAAAAAGGTCTTCCGTTTATTTCAGTCATGACTGACCCAACTATGGGTGGTGTATCTGCATCGCTTGCTATGCTGGGCGATATTAACGTTGCAGAACCTAAAGCGTTAATTGGTTTTGCAGGTCCTCGTGTTATTGAGCAAACAGTTCGCGAAACATTACCTGAAGGCTTTCAGCGTAGTGAATTTTTGCTTGAACACGGTGCAATTGACATGATTATTGACCGCCGTGAAATGCGCGATACCCTTGCACGCATTTTAGCTAAATTTATGAACTTGCCTTCTACGGAACAAGAGCATAGAGTAGCGTAAATTTCAGCTTTACTGATTACACGCTATGACAAAAAAAATTCCTAGCCAATCATCAAGCCTTGATGATTGGCTTTTTTATTTAGAAAGTGTTCACCCAGCTAACATTGCTATGGGCTTAGAACGAGTTGCTAATGTTGCTAACAATATTGGCCTGTTAAACACTCCAAGTAAAATTATTCTTATTGCCGGTACAAACGGTAAGGGCACCACAGCACGGTGCTTAGAGTCGCTATTGCTAGCGCAAGGTTTCAGTGTGGGTACTTACGCATCTCCACATTTAATTCGTTATAACGAGCGTGTACGAGTTAATGGGGAAGAATTGGCAGACCAATTTCATATAGATGCTTTTCACCAGCTTGAGCAAGGCCGTAAAGACACTGCTCTGACTTATTTTGAATATGGTACTTTGGGGGCGTTGGCAATTTTTAAACGCTGTAACGTCGATTATGTATTACTAGAGGTTGGTTTAGGTGGACGCTTTGACGCCACAAATATAGTCACTCCCTTTGCAAGCGTGATCACCACTATAGACTTAGACCATAAAGAGTACTTAGGTGATACCCGTGAGTTAGTGGCTTATGATAAAGCCGGTATTTTTCGTGAAAATACGCCCGCTATTATAGGGGATTTAAATATTCCTCACACAATGACTGATTACGGCAAAGAAATTAATGCCAACATGACGCTGTCGGGCAGTGACTTTATTTTTAAAGAAAATGCTGAGAGCTTTAATTGGCAATATAAAGAACATAATCTTGAAATAGATAAGCCTGCAATACCGTGTCAAAATGCAGCTACCGCATTAACCACGCTCAGTGTTTTAAACTTATTACCAAGTGAATCAATTATACGAAGTTGTTTAGCTAATTTAGTTGTCGAAGGGCGCTTTCAACAGTTAAGTGTTGAGCCTTTAGTCTTTACCGACGTAGCACACAACCCTGAGTCGGCGCGTTATTTAGCCAATAAGTTATCAAGCTATAAAGATAAAGGCTTTAAAATTCATGCATTAGCCGCTATGCTTGCTGATAAAGATAAAGCGGGTGTATTTAAAGAAGTAAGTCACTTGGTCGATGAGTGGTCATTAGCGAGCTTAAGTGGCCCGCGAGGCGACACTGCAAGTAATTTACAAAATGCACTGCACGAATTGTCTCATCATAATACTATTAATAGCTATGATAGTGTGGCACAAGCACTGAATGTAATTTTACCAGAACAACAAAGTGATACTATGTTGATTATATTTGGTTCATTTTTTACAGTTGCTGGCGCTATTAATTACTTTAAAAAATAGAGAGGATGTCGGTGAACTCAAGTTTTATTAATCGCTTAGTCGGAACAAGTATAGTGGTGATCGCAGCAATTGTGTTTATCCCTAATATACTCGATGGCGAAAAAGTGCATTATAAAGAAGGCTTTAAAGCGATCCCAGACCGCCCTGAGTTCAAAACAATCGATCTTCAAGAGTCAATTGATGAAAATATGGCTAATGCTGAGCCACTAAAGCAAGATGAAATTGAAGACATTCAAGCTGACGATGAAGCTTTTGAGCAGCAAAGCGCGATGGATGAGAGTGATTACGCTGTGGAAGATAAAGTTGTTGAAGCAACTATAGAACCCAAAGCTACACCAATTACAAAAGCGCCTGTTCAAGCTAAGCCAGAGCCAATTGCACCACGTAAAAGTGATGAAAACCTAACGAGTATGGCCTATGTTATTCAATTAGGTAGTTTTTCACATGTTGCAAACGTTAAAGCATTACAGGCTAAATTAAAGGCTGAAGGGTTTAAAACATTTACTAAACCGATTAAAACCCCAAATGGGACATTAACCAAAGTATTTGTTGGTCCTTCGCTTGATAAAAGTGAATTACAAAAGCAGCTCCCCCAGCTCAAAGAGCTTACTAAATTAAATGGTAAAGTTACGCAGTACGAAGTAACAAAATAATTTAAAAAAGGCTTGTATAACAAGCCTTTTTTTATTTATTTATATTTTTTTTATCATTATCTTTATCTCACAATACCTAGACTAGAATGTTAATTTTTTGTATTAACTACAACCCAGTAATCTCCCGTTTAAACTTGCATACTAACGATGTTTGGGTATAGAATGCGCCCCAAATTAGCGACTAATTGGTTCTTATGATCTGGGTTGATTACGCCATTATTGGCATCATTGTATTGTCTACCATCATCGGTTTAATACGCGGCTTTGTAAAAGAAGCAATGTCATTAGCGGTATGGGCTGGCGCCTTTATCATCTCTAGCTTATTTTACCAATATTTAGCTTCCTTCCTAACAACCATTTCTGAACCCCTTTTAAGAAATGCGGCGGCCATAGCCATATTATTCTTTGCGACGCTACTGTTAGGCGGTTTACTAAACTACATTTTAGGTGAACTTGTACATCGTACTGGTTTATCGGGTACCGACCGTGTCTTTGGCATAGTGTTTGGTGCTCTACGAGGCGTGTTGGTCGTGAGCGCGTTACTCTTCTTTCTTGATGCTTTTACTGGTGCACCCAATACGCACTGGTGGGGCAATTCTATTTTGATTCCAGAATTTGGCTTTGTTGTTGAATGGTTCTTTTCGTACCTAGAAAACAACTCGAGCTTTTTAAATTCAGTAAACCGTTAATCGGCGAGGATAAATTACATGTGTGGTATCGTTGGAATAGTCGGAACATCCCCTGTCAATCAGGCGATTTATGATGGCTTAACTGTTTTGCAGCACCGTGGTCAAGATGCCGCGGGTATCATTACCATTGAGAATAATACGTTCAGCTTACGCAAAGCAAATGGCTTAGTGAAAGATGCCTTTCACACTCGTCATATGAAACGACTACAAGGTACGATTGGTCTTGGCCATGTGCGCTATCCTACAGCAGGGTCTTCAAGCTCATCTGAAGCACAGCCTTTTTATGTTAACTCACCGTTTGGTATAGCGCTTGCCCATAATGGTAACCTTACTAATGCAGAAGCTTTAAAAGAGCAGTTATTCTCAGAAGCACGTCGTCATGTAAATACAACATCTGATTCAGAAATCTTACTCAACATCATGGCACATGAACTAAGTAAATCTGATAAGTTGCATTTAGACCCTGAAGATATATTTACTGCGGTAACCGAGGTCAATAATAAAGTAAGCGGTGGTTATGCAACAATTGCTATGATTATTGGTCACGGTATTGTTGCTTTTCGCGACCCTAATGGTATCCGCCCACTTGTATTTGGCAAACGTGAGACTGCAAAAGGCACTGAGTACATGTTCGCCTCAGAAAGCGTTGCGTTAAAACCGGATGGTTTTGAGTTTGTACGTGACGTTGCCCCTGGTGAAGCTATATATGTTACAGAAGAAGGTGAATTTCATTCACTTAGTTGTGCAGATAAAGCATCTTACTCGCCGTGTATTTTTGAATTTGTTTATTTTGCTCGACCTGATTCAACAATAGACCGTATGTCTGTTTATGCAACACGCGTAAACATGGGGACAAAACTAGGCGAAAAAATTGCACGCGAATGGGCTGATAAAGACATTGATGTAGTTATCCCAATCCCAGAAACTTCATGCGATGTAGCACTGGAAATTGCACGTGTACTTGATTTACCGTATCGCCAAGGTTTTGTTAAAAACCGTTATATCGGTCGTACATTTATCATGCCTGGCCAAGAGATGCGTAAAAAATCAGTGCGTCAAAAGCTAAACGCAATTGATCGCGAGTTTAAAGGTAAAAACGTATTATTGGTTGATGACTCAATTGTTCGTGGTACAACATCAGCACAAATTGTTGAAATGGCTCGAGAGTCTGGTGCTAAAAATGTTTACTTTGCATCCGCAGCGCCTGAAATACGCTTCCCTAATGTGTACGGTATTGATATGCCTTCAGCAGCTGAGCTTATTGCTCACGGACGTGAAGTTGAAGATATTAATGCAAGTATTGGTTCTGACGGTTTAATCTTTCAATCGTTAAAAGATTTAATAGCTGCGGTTAGCCAAGAAAATCCTGAAATTACTAAGTTTGAAACCTCAGTATTTGATGGGCAATATATTACAGGCGACATTGATCAAAACTATTTAAATCGTATTGATGAGCTACGTAACGATTCAGCAAAAAGCACCCGCGAAAGTGCGATGTCTTCAAGTTTAGAAATACACAACCAAGACGAAAACGAAGCTGATTAATGGTTATTGATAAAACTATTAAATATAAAAAAAGGAGCTAATTAGCTCCTTTTTTGCGAAGGAAAGAAAGGGAATATTTCTATCAAACACGACTCTTTATTAAGTAAACATAGGGCTAACAATCCCATTTGTCCAAAGCATCGCTGTTACAGCTAAAATAATAACCAGTAATATTAACCCACACGTTACTACCGAGCTGGCGTAAATAAAGCCACGCTCTTCTGGAATATGCATAAGTATTGGTACGCCGGTATAAAGTAAGTAGACCGAGTAAGCTAGTGCAATAATTCCAATACACACTACAAACCAAAGAACAGGCCAAAAGGCGGCAAGCGCCGACATAAACACAGGTGTTGCAGTATAAGCTGCAAGTTCAAGTGTTTGTGTAAATGTAGGCTTAGAACCAAATGTAACCGCCATCCAATGGGCTAAATACGCAACCTATTAGATGAAGGCTGAACTTTACATTACTTTCTAGACACCTATTAAGTTATTTAATAACTTAATAGGTGTCTAGGGTATTTTCAGATTAAATAACAGGTTTTAGATGTCTATGATAGACACTTTTTAAGTGGCGTAATAACCTTAATTAAATCATGGAATTAAAAGTGGTAAAGTTATATGATTTAAATTGATAAATTTGAATCGAGTTTTTTCATGGAAGAAATTAAATCATGCCACTCCTTAGCTAAAGATTCAGGCAACAAACTACGCTCTTATATTATTCCTATGTCTACAGGCGCAGAGATGTTTTTATTCTTGGTCTAAAAACCTGATGTTAGTAAATTTATATAACATGAAAAATGGTAATTACTTTATGTATTAATTGTATCTGTTACTACAGTAGTTATTTATCTATACGCATAGATGCGAAGGGGTTTTTGATTTAGCTAAATAACTTGAAAAACAACAGAAGATCAACAATGCCACTTAAATTAAAGCTATAAAAGGTTGAGATATAAACTTATTCATTTTGGATATCAGACTCTCGGTACTGGAATGTTATGTATCAGCATCTATTTAGCTTTGAATATATTTAAAGCTTAATTTTGGAGGAAGTATGAAAATTCAATTCTTGAAAGCATTTAATGGTGATTCAATAGTTATTTCTTTTGTAGACGAAAAATGTATTAATAGAAACATTTTAGTTGATGGCGGTACACGAAAAACGTACCAATTTAAAAATAAAAAAGGTAAACCCGAAGCTGGTGCCTTACAAATAGCTATTCAAGAGATACATGAGAATAATGAGAGCATTGATTTATTAATATTAACCCATGTTGATGATGATCATATAGGTGGCATCTTAAACTGGTTTGAGAAAGACCCCTTAGCTAAAGACTTAGTTAAAAAAGTTTGGTTTAACTCTGGTCGCTTAATTTTTGAAGATAAAGCTGTTGCTGAAATTATATCCAATCTTCAAGCTCTCAAAGACAGTAGTAGTTTGGATACAAGCATTAAGCAAGGAATAGCATTTGAAGACTATATTGAAATGCATGGAATATGGGACAGAAAACTAATTAAAAAAATAGAAAATAAAACTATATTACATGAACTTGGATTGAGCTTTACTATACTTTCTCCGGATGAAATTAAGCTTAAATCATTATTAAAAAAGTGGACTGATGAGGATAAAGATTTAGATACTGCAAAGTCAGATGATTATGATAAAACGATAAAGCAATTACTGCTTCAGGATCAATTTTCAGAAGATAAATCTACTCATAATGGTAGCTCAATTGCCTTTATTCTAAGCTTTAATGATAAAAACATGTTGTTTCTCGGCGACTCTCATCCTTTACTCTTAATAAAAAGCTTGAACGAACTAGGTTACAGTAAAGATAATCCTATTAAGGCAGAATTTATGAAGGTATCTCATCATGGTAGTAAAAGAAATACCAACTATGAGTTATTAGATTTGGTCGACACCTCTAAGTATATAATTAGCTCAAGTGGAGATATACACAAGCTCCCGCATAAACAATGTTTGGCGAGAATTATTAACCATAACAATACTGCTGAACTGTTATTCAATTACCCTTTGAATATTTTTTCTGAACAGGATATTTCTGACTTTCCGAACTTTAAATATTCAGAAATACAAACATTGGAATTTTAATGAACACTATAGACCAATTTAGGATTTTTTCGGTAATAGTTGGTGATGGTAGTGGTTGTTTATTTCAACCTACATCGGAAAGTTATACATATGTTTTAACCGCAAGACATGTTGTAGAGGGATCTAATATAACTCAAGTGCAAAGAGAGTTAATGGGTGAAAATGGAGCAATACAAATTGAGACAATGGATGTTATTGGTGAGCCGTATTATCATGAGAATGTAGATATAGACGCAGCAATTTTAAAAGTCTCTTTCATTAGTGAACTCCCTAAGCATTTAAGAATAGATAATCTTTTCAATAAGACAGAAGATTATTATTTATGTGGGTTTCCTGATGTTAGACGTGAAAATCTCTCTTCATATAGACACAATAAATTAACTATTCAGCATCGAACAGGTCATGGCTATGTTGAGGCTGAAATAAACCGTTCTGTTGACCACCGTGAAATTGTAGGGCAATCAGGTGGTGGAGTTTTAAAATTACTAAATGGTAGTTTTGCCATAGCCGCTATTCAAAAAAGAATGTCGGTATCTGATGATGTTGAATCTTTAAGTCGAATAGATTTAGTTCCATTGAAAGCATTCGATGAAATAATAGGTCAAAATATTGAAGAGCTTTCACTGTTATTTCCTCCCTTCATAAAATCATTCTCAAATTTGGTTTGTAAAACATACCTTCTGGCTCAATTTCCATTACAAGATAGTCGAGGGTTTCATTTACTAAAAGCTGATTTACATAGTATAGCTAATACGCTTTGTGCTGAATTTAGTCCTGAGAAGATAATGGACGGATACCCAACAAATTATTTATTAAGCCGACATGAAGATGAATTTAAAAATCATCAAAATTTATGGACAGCTTTATTGGAAATATTGACTTTAAACCAAATTCATAGCCAAAGAAGTTTAGTTCTTGATGATTTTCCAGAGATAAATAAAAAAAACAAATTGTTTTTTGGCACTGTTAAAAAGAATTGGACTGAGTTAATTAAAGATCTATGCGAAGCTGATCTATCAGAACTAGAAAGAGGAGGGAATGTTTTTGTTGCAACTCTAGGTGATGATGAACCAACACTAACGGTAGCTCCTTCTAGTCTTGTCATGAGCATATCTGAAGTTCCTCAAAGTATGATGTCAATTCACAGCACAGTACAAAACCTTGCACAAGATATAAAGTTTAAACACATTTATGATATTCAAAAAACAATTATTGAGAACCTCGAACTATTCATTGATGCCAATATGGGCAATATTAGGGAAAATATAATAAATGGCACAAGAAATATCATATAAAAAATCTAAATCAGAATTTTCAAATAAATTAAATTTGGATTATCAAATTGACGATATTATTATTGTTGAAACCCCATATATAGATAACATTTTTCTTTGCATTTTAAGTGTTAGCTCTGAGGCCAAGTTAAATGAACTGTGGGATATATTAAATAGTGTGATCTCTTCAGAGTTGAGTAAATATTTTAAAAATGATTTTCAAATGTGGAACTTTTATTTATTTTACCTTTGTAAGGAAGAAATAGGTGTAGAACTTAAATATAAAATTATTAACGATAAATTTTCGAGTAGAAAGGTTGTTATAGATAAGTTTGATAAAAAAATAGATAAGCAAGTGGTAGAAGGTATTATTGCTGAATATATTGTAGGAAGTGATATTTTTCTTGATGAAAAAGTTAAAACGCGGCCAGAGGAATCTTCATATTATTCAAAATCAAAAGTATTTAAAAATATTGAATCCATTTACCTGCAAGGTAATGAAAATTTAAATGACAAAGAACTACTCGAAATGACACTTTCAAAAATAATTTTGGAGATCAAGGATGAAGATTAAGAAAGTAGAAATACAATCTTTTCGTGTATATGACAATGTAAATCGTAGTACATTTGATTTTTTGACAGAGTTAAATGAAGTAGCTGATTTTGTATCAATTCATGCGCCAAATGGTTTTGGGAAAACATCTTTTTATGATGCTGTGGAGTGGGCTTTTACAAACAAAATTACTCGCTACGATAGAAGAAGAGGATTTAATTCTGATTTAGCAAAATCAGAAAGAGCAAATTCTACTGGTGATGATGGTAAAAGAAAGCATCAACTTATACTTAGGAATAAATTCTCAGATCTAGAAGAAGGCTTTGTTAATTTACACACTACTCTTGGTGATGTTCCGTATTCTAGACATATCCCTAAAGTAAAAAAAGGAGTACCTGATTACAAATTTGAAGCCCAAAAAATTGAAGAGGGAACTGAACATTTTCATGAAGTAATGTTAAGCCAAGAGTGGATAGATGCGTTTCTTAAAGAGGATGATGCTGAAATACGATATGAAAAGTTTGTATCATCATTTGGCGATGTTTCTCTAAACAAAAAGTATAATGCTGTGATTAACCTTATTAGCTTAAATAAGGCTAAAGTGAAGTTACTGAAAGGTGAATTAAAAGATCTTAGTGAAGATACCGAAGTTGAATATGATTCCAATTTACTTGTATTAATAAATGAAGAAATAGAAAAAATTAATGCCATGAATTGTAATTTTCCATTAATAACTCCTTCATTTTCTGAAGAAGATGATTACTTGCTTATTAATCTAATAAAAGACAAATTAGGCGAGCTTAGTAGTGAGATAAATAAAAATGAGGAAATACTCCATAAAATAAACTTGGTCAAATCAGGTTCATCTCAAGAAAAAATAGGGTTGAAGTCTTATTTTACTTTGAAAGATAAATTAGTGGAAAATAAACTTGAGTTAAAAAAATCAAATAGCCTTAAAGATTCTTTTAATGAACGTCTTGATAAGCAAGAAAAAATTAAAGAAATAAAAAACCTTGCCTCATTGAATCAACAACACATTTCTGAGTATGAGTCTTTAATTAAAATTGTCCCACAATATGATGTTATAGAAAGTAAAATTAAAAATATTAACTCGGAGTTATCAACAATAGATTATTCTAGAGTTGAAGCAAAAAACTCATTAGAAGATAAAAAAGATGAGCATAAAGAATTAACATCAAAGCTGCAAATTGAAAATTCAGCTTTAAATAAGTTACTTTCTAAGAAAAACTCTTCTCCTCAAGTATTCAGAAATATAGACGAAAATAATGAAAAAATTATAGCGTTAGGTGTAGCAATAAATGCGGATAAAAATTTATTACAAGCTAAGATAACGGATATAGAAACAGCAAAAAGTACAATTTTAAACATTGAAAATGCTATTAAAACGATTGAAAAAAATATCTATAGTCTAGAAGGAAATATTAACTTTGAAATTTATGGAGAAAGTATTTTAGTTATCGAAAATCAGGAAAATTCGCTTAAAGATATAAAAAAAAATATTGACAGTGTTAATAGTAAAATAAAAAAAATAGATTCGTTAAATAATGAACTGAAAGAATTGCTCGATCTAGGAGTGAAAGTTATCAATGGTTCTGAAATGTCTGAATGTCCATTATGTCAGAATCCTTATGAATCATATGCAGAGCTATCCAAGAAAGTATCAAATAACCCTCTATTAAAAGATGAGCTTGGAAAACTTGTCGAAGAGCGTTCCGAGCTTCAAAATAAATATGATTACCTTGCTAGCTTACTAGAAATAAGCAAGATCAAATTATTCAGACAGCTTAATGATCTTCTTAAAAATGAAACAACAACTCTTAATCGCGACAAGGCAACTTTGGGGAATTTGAAAGCTTCCTTAATGTCGAATCAAGTAAGTATAGAGCGATTAGAGTTAGAAAATGAAAAGCTAAAATTGACTGTTGATAACCTTAGCATGGATAAATATCTCCTCTCAGTTTCTAATAGAATATCAAGTCAGACCAAAGAGTTCGAAGGAGTGAAAGCATCTTTAAAACTTATAAATTCAAAAATAGTCGAAGATGAAGAAAGCCTTAAGTTATTTGAAATACAGCTCAGTAATGCAAAAGAGCGAATTGAACTGTTAAAAAAAGAGCTTGATTTTCAAAAGATTAAATCATTCAGTAATAAAGAAGCCTTATCTGATGAGGGAAATTATTTTAATACTCTACAAAAATTAGTCGCAGAAAAGAATCAAGACATGACTAAGTACAAAATAGAGGCTGATCAACTTAGTACTGATATAGATACACTCAGCAAAATACTACCAAGCTCTGATTTAGCCTACTATGCGAATAAAATTATTGAAATAGAGGTGATTATAAAAAATATACTAACTGAACTGACTAGATTTGAAATCTTTATTGAATCTAATTTTAATTTAAATATTAGCAGTAATGAAGTTGAACGAGCCGATCTAGAAAAATTCCTTGAAGAAAATATTGAAGTTTGTGTTTCTAAAATTGAAAGCATGAAAAACTTAAAGGGTGAGATAGAAAAGCTAGAAAGATATAAAACCAACGTAATTCCATTCTTAAAATCAGAAGAAAATAAAAAAGATAGAAGGAGGTTAGAAGCAGAGATTACATTGCTAGATAATAACGTTAATAAAGAATTAAGAAAAGAGAAAACCAGACTATCTAATTTCATTAATAAACAAATTGAGTCATTTTTTTATCAAAGGTTAATCAATTCATTGTATAAAAAAATAGACCCACACCCAAGATATAACGAAATTTCGTTTCAATGTGATTTTTCACAAGATAAGCCCAAGCTTAATGTCTTTGTTTCAAATGATTGTGATGACGATTCAATTGTACCTACTTTATATTTTAGTACGGCTCAACTTAACATTCTAAGTTTAAGTATTTTTCTTGCTAAAGCTTTAAACACTACTGATAACGAAGGTAAACCGATTGATTGCATCTTTATAGATGATCCAATCCAATCGATGGATAGCATTAATATACTATCAACTATTGATTTGTTTAGAAGTATTGTTACAAATATGGGGAAGCAAATTATTCTATCAACCCATGATGAAAGCTTTCAGAATTTGCTAAAGAAAAAAATGCCTGAAAAGTTGTTCAAATCAAAATTTATTGAGTTTGAAACATTCGGGAAATTGAAAGCAAGATAAAACTTGTTAATCTTAGGAGGTATTAAAAGTGAAAAGTTTTCTATCAGACGAGTTCAATATAGACCATTTTCCTCAATGGTTTTGTCCTACCTGTAAAATAGGAATTTTAGAAATAGGTGAAAAACCTGCGGATATTGAGCAGACCGCTGAGTCAGTAGGTTGGAAATGGCATCCTGAGTACTGCCATGAGTTTGTTGAGTACACCATAAATGCTGTTCTAAAATGTAATAATAAAAAATGTTGTGAAACTGTAATGTCAGTAGGGATTGGCCGTGTAGATGAATACCAAGAATATCTAGAAGGAGGTGACTGTCATCATGAATATGTTACTTTATTTCGTCCTTCATATTTTCAGCCTTCACTGAATATATTTAACGCTCCTGAAAATGTTCCTAAAAATATCGCTAAGATGCTAAATAAATCATTTGCCTTATTTTTCTGTGATAGTGACTCCTGTGGTAATCGAATTAGAGCATGTATTGAATTTTTGCTTGATGAATTGAAAATACCTAGAGTCCATAGAAATAAAGATGATAAAGAAATTAGATCAAGTCTACATTACCGTATTGAGCATCTACCTGAAAAGCATGAAAAAATAAAAGGGTTATTATTGGCTATTAAATGGCTAGGTAATGTTGGTTCTCACGGTAACGAAGGGCTAACAAAAAAAGTAACAATAGATGCGTATGAAATATTAAAATTGGTATTAGACATTGTATACAAACCCTCAGATGAAAATATTTTTGATTTGGCTCATAAGATTAATGAAGCTAAAGGGCTTGCTTAATTCATTCTTTTAAGTCTGATTACTTTCTTGGTAGAACTTTGGAATTAGAAAATATTCTATTTGTATTCTATCTATAAAAAGAAAGTATAGTAATAGAAGAGTTAAAGTTTCAAAAATAATAACCCCCATTGGGAACCTAAAATTAACAACTGGTTCAGTGAGTTTGTATATTACTGGCGATATTGATCAAAACTATTTAAACCGTATTGATGAGCTACGTAACGATTCAGCAAAAAGCACCCGCGAAAGTGCGATGTCTTCAAGTTTAGAGATTCACAACCAAGACGAAAACGAAGCTGATTAATAATTAGTTAATAAAAAGTCGTTACATAAAAAAAGGAGCTAATTAGCTCCTTTTTTGCGAAGGAAAGAAAGGGAACATTTCTATCAAACACGACTCTTTTTTAGCTAAACTTTATTAAGTAAACATTGGACTAACAATCCCATTTGTCCAAAGCATAGCTGTTACAGCTAAAATAATAACTAATAATATTAATCCGCACGTTACAACCGAGCTGGCATAAATAAAACCACGCTCTTCTGGAATATGCATAAGTATTGGTACGCCGGTATAAAGTAAGTAGACCGAGTAAGCTAGTGCAATAATTCCAATACACACTACAAACCAAAGTACAGGCCAAAAGGCGGCAAGCGCCGACATAAACACAGGTGTTGCAGTATAAGCTGCAAGTTCAAGTGTTTGTGTAAATGTAGGCTTAGAGCCAAATGTAACGGCCATCCAATGAGCCAAATACGCCAATGCAAAAACACCCGCTATTAAAGCAAAATACATTGCAACTGCAATTAATAGCGCACTATCGTGCGTTAAAAATACAGGATCGCCTGCGCCTATACTCCATCCTAAATAAACAGATGAGTAATAACCCATTATTGAAGGAAACAAAGCAATCAGTAAAATATGCGACAAACTATAGGTTAAACTTTCATGGCGATTATCTATTGTTTGCCATTCTTCAAGTGGGTGAGCATAAATGCCCCAGAGGTGATTTAATATCATAGTACTTACTCCATAAAAGGAACGTATTACTGTTTTGGTTGGTTTATTTTTATACAGTCTATGTACAGTTATGGTTCACTTATTTTGCAAAGTCAAGTTAACTCACTATTAACATTTTGCACAGGTTAGGGCTTTGATTTATCCCAAACAAAATTTCGTGTTAAAATAATGGCATATCAAATTTATTTAGTAATGAGCAGTCAACGTGCCACATAGCCAACTTTTAGAGCCGATCAATAACTTTTTAGTGTGTACAACCCCACAGCAGTGGGTGGAGCAGGCAATTAAAAAAGAGAACTTATCAGTAATCTTAATCGATCACTTAATTTGTGAGTTAAAAGCGGCTCAAAGTGCGATGTTTTTAATACGTAAATACGCTGTTGATAAAGAGGGCAGTGATGCCTTACTCGAGTGGCTAAAGCCATTTGAAACGCTTATTTATAAGCGTGAAGGAAATTGGCGTGATCTCGCGGCTAAAAATAAGCTAACTAAATCAATAATTCCTAAATCTAATTCGCCATATGGACAAGATTTAATTGATAAAATGGTATTGTTGATAAAAGAAGAGTTGCATCATTTTTACCAAGTGCTCGAAATTATGGACGAGTACGGTGTAGAGTACCAAAGCATTACACCATGTCGTTATGCAAAAGGCATGCTTCGTCATGTTAAAACGTTTGAGCCAAACGCCCTTGTTGATAAATTAATTGTAGGCGCTTACATTGAGGCGCGTTCATGTGAGCGTTTCGCAAAGCTTGCGCCGCATGTTGACAAACGTTTAGGTGATTTTTATATTTCGCTGCTGCGCTCTGAAGCCCGTCATTACCAAGATTATCTAACTTTAGCGCAAGAAATTGCTGATTTTGATATTACCGAACGAGTTAAAGAATTTGGCGAGATTGAAGCCGAATTAATTTCATCACAGGATGAAGATTTTAAGTTTCATAGTGGCCTGCCAATAGCATAAAGCTAATTTTCTTTTAAAAAATTAATGTATTCAGCTGTTTTTTGATTGCTGAAATTGTGTTTTTTCATGATTTCAGCAATGCTTCCGTTTTCAATTATTATATCAATCCCTCTATTAAATTTTTGTAAGTACTCTTTTGCCCTGTAATTTGATTTAGAGACAACTAAATACAGTTTATGAGAAGCAAGATCTGGCAATAAGTACTCAATTTTATTCTTATCTAAATCAACTTCGTTATTGTGCTCAAGCCAATACTTCCCTACTTCTTTAGTGCCTGCGACCAAATCAATACGTCCTTGTTGTAGCAGGTATAAACTTGTAGGAAGGCTTTTAGTGGATGTTATTGCCAGCTCAGTATTTCTTGTAAACTCTTGGCTTACAAAGGCATTGTCTTCTGTACCAATACTATAAGGTGTTAATGATTTAACTGTACCATCGAAGTTAATAGCACTCTCTTTGCGTTTAAAAATTCCTGAATGAGCAACTACAAGTGGGCGAGAGTAGTAAAAAACTTCATTTCTTTTTAATGAATAAAAAGCGCCTAAAATAGCTGTTTTTCTCTTTTTTTCTAATAGCTTTAGGGCGCGGTCCCATGTCGTAAACTCGGCTTCGCTATTAATGCCTTGAGTTTTAAGGGCTGATTGAGTGATTTCATATAACCAACCGTTATCAGGAAGGTTTTCGCTAAAATAGGGAGGGTAGTTTTCAGTAACAATTTGCCATGTTTGCTCGCTAAATACTTTGGTAGGAATGGCAATTACTACGATGAAAATTAACAGCTTAATCATTAAACCTCTCACTATTATTCAAATATATAGTTAAATAATAGTCAGGATTTTAAATTATGCGAAAGGCGTGCTAATTAATTCTTGTGATTGAGGGGTAACGACTAAATAAGAGCCTTGGGTATACCAGTCACCTAGCACTGTACGAGTAAGCGTTTGTTCATTAACTTTATAGGTATGAACATTAGGGCGGTGAGTATGACCATGAATCATATTAGTAACGTTATGTTTGGCAAAGGTGGCAAGCACGGCTTCATCTACAACGTCTAAAATTTCGATAGGTTTATCAGCTTGGCTCAACTTACTTTTTTCACGGGCATTACGCGCTATTTTTTTACGATACCAAAGTGGCATTGCAAGCATTAATTTTGGCCACCACCAACCACGGCTTTTTTTACGAAATTTTTGATACTCAGTATCTTGAGTACACATTTCGTCGCCATGTAAAATAACGGTAGGCGTACCATATAAATCAATGACTGTTTGTTCATCGAGTAAAGTCATTGCGGCCATGTCTGCATATTGCTTGCGCATGATGAAATCACGGTTGCCATGTATAAAATAAACAGGTGTCCCACCATCATTAACGGCGCTTAAATGCTTTGCTACATCGGCACTCAGCGCTGTAATGTAGTCATCTCCAACCCATACTTCAAAAAAATCACCCAAAATATAAAGTGCATCTACATCTTTATTTAGTATATGCGTATTTAAAAAGTCAAAAAATGCAGCGCTAATGTCGGGGCGGTTTTCGCTTAGGTGTAAATCTGCAATAAAGTAAGTTTGGCGAGTCATAGGTCAGTCTTTTCGATATAAATAAAGCGGGCGTATACACATTGGTAAATGCCCGCTGATACTCCACATTACGCGGGTAAACTTACTATTAGCTAACAGTAACGCTTTCGATGATCACATCTTCAAGAGGCACGTCTTGGTGAAAACCAGTACTACCTGTTGCTACGCCTTTTATTTTATTTACTACGTCCATGCCTTCTACTACTTCAGCAAAAACACAGTAACCCCAGCCTTGCGATGTTTCGCTGCTGTGGTTTAAAAAGTCGTTGTTATTCACGTTAATGAAAAACTGCGCTGTAGCTGAATGAGGATCAGGTGTACGTGCCATTGCTAAAGTACCTATCTTGTTAGATAGGCCATTATTAGCTTCATTTTTAATTGGGTCGTTAACTTCTTTTTGTTCCATACCTGGTACAAAACCACCGCCTTGAACCATAAAACCATCGATTACACGATGAAAGATAGTGCCGTTGAAAAAATCAGCATTTGCATACTCTAAAAAGTTTTTAACAGTGTTTGGAGCTTCTTGCTCAAACATTTTAATGGTGATGTCACCAAAATTGGTGTGTAGAACAACCATGTGTTTTCCTATATCTGGTTTAAATATTGGCGCTATTTTATCGTAGTTGGCTAAGATTAACAAAGTAGATGTTTGGTTTGTTATAAAGCGCTAGAGCAGGGGCTTTTCAAGTGGTAACATAACTGTTCAAGTAAATAGTCAAGGACTCAAAGTAAATGGTAAATATATACAACACACTCACGCGACAAAAAGAGCAATTTAAACCTATGGTCGAAGGCAAAATCGACATGTATGTGTGTGGTATCACCATTTATGATTACTGCCATATTGGACACGCTCGTACTTTTGTTGGTTTTGACGTTATTGTGCGCTACTTACGTCATATTGGTTACGATTTAAAATATGTACGTAACATTACAGATATCGACGATAAAATAATTAAACGTGCAAATGAAAATGGTGAGTCAATAAACGACTTAACTGTGCGCATGACTAAAGCGATGCATGAAGATTTTGATAGCCTAAATATGCTACGCCCAGATGTTGAACCAACAGTTACAAGCCATATGGATGAAATTATCGTTATGGTTAAGCGCTTGATTGAAAAAGGCCATGCCTATGTTGCAGCTGATGGCGATGTTTTGTTTGATGTATCAACGTTTGAGCAATATGGTGCGCTTTCTCAGCAAGATTTAACTATGTTGCAATCGGGCTCTCGCGTAGAAGTGGCTCAAGATAAAGACGATCCGCTTGATTTTGTGTTATGGAAAAAAGCCAAAGCAGGTGAGCCATCATGGTCATCACCGTGGGGTGAAGGGCGTCCTGGTTGGCATATTGAATGTTCGGCAATGAGCTCAAAACACTTAGGTGAGCATTTTGATATTCACGGTGGGGGGTCTGATTTACAGTTTCCACATCATGAAAACGAAATTGCCCAGTCGTGCTGTGCAAACAACGGCAAGTATGTAAATACATGGATACATACTGGCATGGTGCAAGTAAATAAAGAAAAAATGTCTAAGTCGTTAGATAACTTTTTTACTGTGCGTGAAGTTTTAAAAGCATACGATGCCGAATCTGTTCGTTACTTTTTAATTTCAGGGCATTACCGCAGCCAATTAAATTACTCACAAGAAAATTTAGATCAAGCGCGTTCATCACTTGAACGCATTTATACAGCGCTTCGTGATGTCGTACCGGTAGAGTGCGACTTAGAAGGCAATGAGTTTGTTGCTAAGTTTAGAAAAGCAATGAATGATGACTTTAATACACCAGAAGCACTACCTGTGTTGTTCGAACTTGCTAAAGAATTAAACCGCGTAAAAGAAAGTGACACAGGTCAAGCTGGCAAGTTAGCGTTTATACTGCGTAGCCTCGGTGAAGTGTTAGGTGTTGCTCAACAAGCACCGGAAGCTTTTTTACAAGGTGGGCAAGATGACGACGAAGTTGCGACAATTGAAGCATTAATTGTAAAACGTAATGAAGCACGTGCTAGTAAGGACTGGGCTGCTGCTGATGAAGCACGTGATGCACTTAATGCATTAGGTGTAATACTTGAAGATTCAGCTGGTAAAACAACGTGGCGTAAAGCGTAAGCGTTTAAAGTTATTCAGGTCAAACTAAAAAAGGGTTGCCAAATGGCAACCCTTTTTTGATTTTTTAACAGCTTAGCTGTGATACTTTTCACACGCTTCAAGTGTGTTTTCAATTAAGCTTGCGACAGTCATCGGGCCAACGCCACCTGGTACAGGTGTAATAAAATGCGCTTTTTGTTCGGCCACACTGTATTGAACATCACCGACTAATTTACCCGTATCTAAGCGGTTAATGCCCACATCGATAACAATAGCGCCTTCTTTTATCCAATCTCCCGGTATAAATTCAGGTTTACCGACAGCCACAACTAATAAGTCAGCGCGGCGAACATGTGTTTCTAAGTCTTGAGTAAATTTATGGCACACAGTGGTAGTACAACCTGCTAATAAAAGCTCTAACGACATTGGACGACCAACAATATTTGACGCGCCAACGACAACTGCATGCATCCCTTTATAGCGTACACCCGTTGAATCAAGTAATGTAATAATGCCTTTAGGCGTACATGGGCGAAGAGCAGGCATACGCTGTGCTAATCGACCAATGTTATATGGATGAAATCCATCAACATCTTTATGTGGGGTAATACGTTCTAAAATCTTTTCAGCATCAAGACCTTTTGGCAGTGGTAACTGCACTAAAATTCCATCAACTTCGGCATCATTATTTAGCTCGTCAATTAAATCTAAAAGAGTTTGCTCTTGTGTGTCTGCTGGTAAATCAAATGATTTAGAGATAAAACCGACTTCTTCACAGGCCTTACGTTTTGAACCAACATAAACTTGGCTTGCTGGATCAAGTCCTACAAGTACTACTGCAAGTCCTGGTGCACGTAAACCATTTGCTACACGTTCACTTACGCGTTCTGCTACAGCGCTACGTACTTGTTTTGCGATTGCCTTACCATCAATGATGTTTGCCGTCATGGGTGACCTTTAATTGGGGTTAATTAACTAGATACCGATACTCTAAAAACGAATGCATAATAAAATAGGGGTAAAAATGCTAATAAAGAAAAATACGCTCTTTATTTAACTCGTTTTATAATGTGCCTACTATTTTCGCAGAAAAGCATAGCAGCGCCAAGTTGCTTTTAAGGTATATAACGTTTGAGCTGTTAAATAGTTTAAAATTCAGCCGACTATTGTAATATTTAACCATTGTGCACTAAAAATGAGCACTTGATTGGTTTTCTTAAAAAAACGTTTGACCTAACCCCGTCAAATCACTATTATGCACCCCGTTGTCAACGAGGTCACTCGCTAGCAATAATAAGTTTCGGCGATTAGCGCAGTTTGGTAGCGCACTTGGTTTGGGTCCAAGGGGTCGCAGGTTCAAATCCTGCATCGCCGACCATTTTTTTATAATTTTTTATAATCGAATAGCTTATTGGTAAACTATGAAGTTTTCGATGCGCCCATAGCTCAGCTGGATAGAGCAACGCCCTTCTAAGGCGTCGGTCGAAGGTTCGAATCCTTCTGGGTGCACCATTTGAAAACATGTAAATATAGCGGTGATTGTAGCTCAGTTGGTAGAGCCCCGGATTGTGATTCCGGTTGTCGTGGGTTCGAGCCCCATCAGTCACCCCATTTACAACGAATATCGGCGATTAGCGCAGTTTGGTAGCGCACTTGGTTTGGGTCCAAGGGGTCGCAGGTTCAAATCCTGCATCGCCGACCATTTTCTTAAAATGGTCTTAAACTCTCAGTTTAAGTGTTCAGTATGAAAAAAGAAGTTAACTCTTCAATGTCGGCGATTAGCGCAGTTTGGTAGCGCACTTGGTTTGGGTCCAAGGGGTCGCAGGTTCAAATCCTGCATCGCCGACCATTTTCTTATCCAATAAGAACAATAAGTAAACTCCTCTAAGTTATAAATCTAAATCTGTTAGCCTATAATTCTATTACATAATTTCTATTTTATTATATTTAGTCCGTAGTTAGCCTGTTTTTTATTCAGTTAGTCTTTATAGTCCCTTATCTAGTCCAAATAATTGCCCCCTATACTCGACTATCATAAATATTAGGTTATAATGCCGCGTCTATTGTTTAACATAGTGCCCGAAGGGCAAAGCAGCAATGGTGTCTCATGGTAGCGACGGATGCTTTTAAGTGTGGAAAACCGCTTAAACTTTATCAAGACTCATGCAGAACACTTTGTTTGTAAAGGAAGGCGAACAGTCGCCAAAATTGAATATTGAGGTAAATCATGCAAGTTTCTGTTGAGACGACCCAAGGCCTTGAGCGCCGTATAACTATCACCGTTCCTTCAGAGAACGTTGAGACCGAAGTAAAAAAACGCCTACAACAACTGTCAAAAACACAGCGTATAGATGGTTTCCGTGCTGGTAAAGTTCCAGTATCTGTAATTAACAAGCGTTTTGGCCCTGCAGTTCGTCAAGAAGTTGCTGGCGAAGTAATGCAACGTAATTACATTGAAGCAATCGTTTCTGAAAAAATCAACCCAGCTGGCGCGCCTACATTCGCTCCTAAATCACTTGAAGCAGGTAAAGATTTAGAATTCTCAGCAACGTTTGAAGTTTACCCTGAAGTTGAAGTTCAAGGTTTAGATAAAATTACTGTTGAAAAACCAGCAGTAACAGTAACTGACGAAGATTTAGCTAACATGCTAGAAACACTTCGTAAGCAACACGCAGCGTGGGCTGATGTTGATGCAGCTGCTGGCGAAAACGACCGTGTAACAGTTGATTTCGTAGGTACTATCGACGGTGAAGTATTTGAAGGCGGCAAAGCTGAAGACTTCCCATTAGAACTTGGCCAAGGTCGTATGATCCCAGGTTTTGAAGATAACATCGTAGGTAAAAAAGCAGGCGAAGAAGTAGTTGCTGATGTAACTTTCCCTGATGATTACCACGCTGAAAACTTAAAAGGTAAAGCGGCTCAATTCACTATCACAGTGAAAAAAGTTGAAGCGCAAGAATTACCAGAATTAAGCGAAGAGTTTGCAACTAAATTCGGTGTTACCGAAGGCGGCGTAGACGCGCTTAAAGAAGAAGTTAAAAAGAACATGACACGTGAGCTAGACCAAGCGGTTAAAGCAAGCGTTAAAGACCAAGCAATCAAAGGTCTTTTAGCTAACAACGAAATCGAAGTGCCTAAAGCACTTGTTGATCAAGAAGTTGATGCTCTACGTCAGCAAGCAGCTCAACGTTTTGGCGGCGACGCTCAAAACATGCCAGAGCTTCCAGCTGAATTGTTCCACGAGCAAGCTGTAACACGTGTAAAAACTGGCCTTTTATTAGGTGAAGTGATTAAAGCTAACGACATCAAAGTTGATGATGCTAAAGTTGAAGCATTAATCGCAACAGTAGCTTCTGCATACGAAGATCCAACTGAAGTAGTAGAATACTACAAAGGTAATGATCAACTTATGCAGCAAATGCGTAATGTAGCAATGGAAGAGCAAGCTGTTGAAGCTATTTTAGCTAAAGCAGTTGTTACTGATGTTGAAAAAGCATTTGATGACATCATGAATCCACAGCAAGGTGCTTAATAAGTCATTGACTTAAGCTCTCGCTAACGATTAAATGGCTCGTGTTACTCTGTTTATACAGCGTGCCCGGGCCATTTTAGTTTTTGGCTCTAAATTTGCGAAAAACGATAACTATGCTTCCTTATAATAAGGATAAGTATAAGCGCATAAGGAATTAAATAAGTATGAATACTGGTATTACAGATCCCCTAAATGCATTGGTCCCAATGGTTGTTGAACAAACACCAAAAGGCGAGCGCTCGTATGATATTTATTCGAGATTATTAAAAGAGCGTATTATCTTTTTAACAGGTCAAGTTGAAGACAACATGGCAAATCTGATCTTAGCGCAAATGCTATTTTTAGAATCAGAGAACCCTGATAAAGATATCTTTTTATACATTAACTCACCAGGTGGTTCAGTAACTGCGGGTATGGCTATTTACGACACAATGAACTTCATCAAACCAGATGTAAGTACAATATGTGTAGGTCAAGCTGCAAGCATGGGTGCTTTTTTACTTACTGCTGGTGCTAAAGGTAAGCGTTTTTGCCTACCAAACTCACGTGTGATGATTCACCAACCATTAGGTGGTTTCCAAGGTCAAGCATCTGACTTTGAAATACACGCTAAAGAAATTCTGTCTATTAAAGATAAGCTTAACCGCTTAATGGCTGAGCATACAGGCCAACCATTAGATATTATCTCTAAAGACACTGATCGTGATAACTTCATGAGTGCTTCGCAAGCTGTAGATTACGGCTTGGTAGACTCTGTGTTTACAAATCGCGACAAAAAGTAAGCGCTTGGTAAGCAGGACTGCCTGTTTGCCACTTTGAGTTACTATGCGAAAACCAATAAATTTTGGTATAGTTAAAGCGTATTGAAATAGCCGCCAATAGTTTTGGTGGCCAACGTAATAAAATGAGGTAGCTGAATGTCTGACACTCCTACAGACGGCGACAAAAGTAATAAATTGTTATACTGCTCTTTTTGTGGCAAAAGCCAACATGAAGTGCGTAAATTAATTGCAGGCCCTTCAGTATACGTTTGTGATGAATGTGTAGAGTTGTGTAACGATATTATCAGGGAAGAGATCAAAGACATTGCTCCTAAGCATGATACGTCTGACAAACTACCTGTACCAAAAGAAATTCGTAAACACTTAGACGATTATGTTATTGGTCAAGACCATGCTAAAAAAGTATTGTCTGTTGCCGTTTATAACCATTATAAACGCCTACGTAACCAATCGACTAAGCAAGACATTGAATTAAGTAAAAGTAATATTTTGCTTATCGGCCCAACAGGTAGTGGTAAAACATTACTTGCAGAAACATTAGCGCGCCTACTTGACGTGCCGTTTACTATGGCCGATGCCACTACATTAACCGAAGCAGGTTATGTAGGTGAAGATGTTGAAAACATCATTCAAAAGCTTTTACAAAAGTGCGATTACGATGTTGAAAAAGCACAGCGCGGTATTGTCTACATCGATGAAATTGACAAGATTTCTCGTAAATCAGATAACCCTTCAATTACGCGTGACGTATCAGGCGAGGGCGTTCAACAGGCGCTACTTAAACTGATTGAAGGCACCGTTGCTTCTGTTCCACCGCAAGGTGGTCGTAAACATCCACAGCAAGAGTTTTTACAAGTAGATACATCTAAAATCTTGTTTATTTGTGGTGGTGCATTTTCAGGCCTAGATAAAGTAATTGAGCAACGTAGCCATAAAAACACCGGTATCGGTTTTGGCGTTAGCGTAAAAGAGTCTGCGGCGAGTCGTTCTTTAAGTGAAACATTTAAAGATGTAGAGCCAGAAGATTTAGTTAAATATGGCTTAATTCCTGAGTTTATAGGCCGTTTGCCGGTAGTGGCTACGTTAACAGAACTTGATGAAGCAGCTCTTGTACAAATATTGAGTGAACCTAAAAACGCGATTACTAAACAGTTTTCAGTATTGTTTGGTATGGAAGACGTTGAACTTGAGTTTCGCGATGATGCCTTAGCTGCAATTGCCCACAAAGCAATGGAGCGTAAAACAGGCGCACGTGGTCTTCGTTCAATTGTTGAAGGTGTATTACTTGATACTATGTACGAGCTTCCTTCAATGGATGATGTAAGCAAAGTAGTTATTGATGAAACCGTTATTAAAGGTGAGTCAGATCCAATCTTGATTTATGAAAATAATAAACAAGATAAAGCTGCATCAGAATAGTTTTTAAGCTATTTGAATGGAAAAAGGAGCCTTAGGCTCCTTTTTTTATAATTAATTTAATCGAGTTAGGGAAAATTGTTGAACTTTAATTAGGTTATCCCCATATACTTGAGTAATCTTTAAAATAAATGAAGTGCGAAGAGAAACTATAATGACGCTTGAGAGAACCGACCGAGTCGAAATCCCAGTCCTTGCACTGCGCGATGTTGTGGTATACCCGCACATGGTGATCCCGCTTTTTGTTGGCCGTGAAAAATCAATAAAATGCCTAGAAGCGGCAATGGACAAAGACAAACAAATTTTCTTGGTTGCACAAAAAGATGCAACTGTAGATGAACCAGAGCAAGATGATATTTATCGTATCGGTACTATTGCCACTGTACTTCAGTTATTAAAATTACCAGACGGTACAGTTAAAGTTTTAGTCGAAGGTACACAGCGCGCACAAATTGAAGAATTTGTAGATAACGATGACTTTTTTGTCGCTAATGCTCAATTTATTGAATCTGATTCTGTAGATGAACAAGAGCAAGATATTTTTATCCGAAGCGCAATTAGCCAGTTTGAAGGCTATGTAAAGCTAAATAAAAAAATTCCACCTGAAGTACTAACTTCGGTTTCAGGTATTGATGAGCCAGCACGTCTTGCCGACACAATGGCAGCGCATATGCCGCTTAAAGTACCTGAAAAACAAAAAGTGCTCGAAATTTCAAGTGTCACAGAACGTCTTGAATATTTAATGGCACTAATGGAAGGCGAAATAGACTTATTGCAAGTTGAGAAGAAAATTCGTACCCGCGTTAAAAAGCAGATGGAAAAATCTCAGCGCGAGTATTACCTCAATGAGCAAATGAAAGCCATTCAAAAAGAACTTGGTGAGCTTGATGATGTGCCTGATGAATTTGAAGCGCTTAAAAAGCGTATTGAAGATTCTGGCATGCCTGATGAAGCTAAAGAAAAGGCAACTACAGAGCTCAATAAGCTTAAAATGATGTCGCCAATGTCTGCAGAAGCGACTGTAGTGCGTTCATACATAGATACATTAATTAATGTGCCATGGAAAAAACGCTCTAAAGTGAAAAAAGACTTAGCAGGCGCACAAAAAATTCTTGATAGCGATCACCACGGCTTAGATAAAGTAAAAGAACGCATTATTGAGTACCTCGCAGTACAACAGCGTACTAATAAGCTCAAAGGGCCAATTTTATGTTTAGTTGGACCACCAGGTGTTGGTAAAACATCACTTGGGCAATCTATTGCACGTTCGACTGGTCGTAAGTATGTTCGTATGGCGCTTGGCGGCGTACGTGATGAAGCTGAGATTCGCGGTCATCGTCGTACATACATAGGTTCAATGCCAGGTAAGCTAATTCAAAACATGACAAAAGTGGGCGTTAAAAACCCATTATTCTTATTAGATGAAATCGATAAAATGTCATCGGATATGCGCGGCGACCCAGCATCAGCATTGTTAGAGGTGCTTGATCCGGAACAAAACAGTCATTTTGCCGATCACTATCTTGAAGTCGATTACGATTTATCTGACGTTATGTTTGTAGCAACATCAAACAGCTTTAACATTCCTGGTCCATTATTAGATCGTATGGAAGTTATTCGCTTGTCGGGTTACACCGAAGATGAAAAGCTAAACATTGCAAAAGAGCACTTAATTACTAAACAAGTTAAACGTAACGGCTTAAAAGAGTCTGAAATAGTTATCGAAGACAGCGCAATTATTGGCATTATTCGTTATTACACACGTGAAGCGGGTGTACGTAACCTAGAGCGCGAAATTTCGAAACTATGCCGTAAAGCCGTTAAAAATATCTTACTTGAAAAAGACACTAAAATAGTGACCATCAATCAAGATAACCTAGAAGACTTTTTAGGTGTGCAGCGCTTTGACTATGGCAAAGCTGAAGATGGCGACCGTATTGGTCAAGTTACAGGCTTAGCATGGACAGAAGTTGGCGGTGATTTGCTAACAATTGAATGTGCGGCAGTGCCAGGTAAAGGCAAGTTAAGTTACACCGGTTCTCTTGGCGATGTAATGCAAGAGTCGATTCAAGCGGCAATGACGGTTGTGCGTAATCGAGCAGATACTTTCCGTATTAACAGCGACTTTTACGAAAAGCGTGATATTCACGTACACGTACCTGAGGGCGCAACACCAAAAGATGGTCCTAGTGCGGGCGCAGCAATGGTAACGGGTCTTGTATCTAGCTTAACGGGTAATCCTGTACGAGCAGATGTTGCAATGACAGGTGAAATTACACTACGCGGTGAAGTACTTCCTATTGGTGGTTTAAAAGAGAAGTTATTAGCGGCGCATCGTGGTGGAATTAAAACAGTGATCATTCCAAAAATTAACGAACGTGACTTAAAAGAGATACCAGACAACGTGCTGGCAGGTCTTGATATTCACCCAGTTACTTGGATTGACGAGGTGTTAAAGCTTGCTTTAGTGCATCCTGTTGAGAGTTTTTCGGTCGAAACACCTAAAAACCAAGAAAAAACATAAAAAAAGTGCTTTTTAGGGCTTTTCAAATCTAAACGGTATGATAAGTTAAGCACTGGTTTTCAAGCCTAGCCCTTACGGGGCCTAGGCTTAAGAAAAATATAATCATGTGGGCATTAAAAGTTTGCTCTAAAATTTTCAAAAAAGTGATGTTAGTTTAAAAAACCATCGCTCTTGATAATAACAATGAAAGAGGATGATATTGTGAATAAATCTCAATTAATCGATCAAATCGCAGCTGATGCTGACATTTCTAAAGCGGCTGCAGGTCGTGCACTAGATTCATTCATCGAATCTGTATCTGGCGCGCTAAAAGATGGCGACTCAGTTGCACTTGTAGGTTTTGGTACTTTCTCAGTACGTGAACGTGCTGCACGTTCAGGCCGTAACCCGCAAACTGGTGAAACTATCCAAATTGCTGCTGCAACTATTCCAGCTTTCAAAGCCGGTAAAGCGCTTAAAGACGCAGTAAACTAATCACTGTTTTAAACACATTAGTTATGGCGAGTGTAAAGTTACTGATTCACCACAACAGATGAGTTAAGTAACTTTTCCGCCAGTTACTTCAAGTGAAAAAGCGTATCTGGTAAGATACGCTTTTTTTACATGTGACAAGGTAAAATACCTTGATCAAAAAGAGATAAACAAATGCTTGAGAAAATCAGAGAAGGTTCGCAAGGACCTGTAGCCAAAATAATTTTAGGCGCGGTGATTTTATCTTTTGCCTTAGCAGGGATCGGTAGTTACTTAGGTCAAACCACAGAACAACCCGTTGCTGAAGTAAATGGAATTAAAATTAGTCAAACCGATTTTAACCGTGCTTACCAAAATGAACGTAGCCGTTTAGAGCAACAATTTGGTGAATACTTTACACAAATTGCAGCTGATCCAAATTACATGGCACAAATTCGTCAAGGTGTAGTTGACCGCTTAGTACAACAAGAATTGCAATCACAGCTAGCGGCTGATTTAGGTCTTCGCGTAAGCGACGAAAGTGTACGTAAAACAATTTTAGAATTACCGTACTTTCAAATTGGTGAAAAATTTAATAACGACCGTTACCTACAAGTAATTCGTCAAATGAATTTTCAACCAGATGCTTTTCGTGAATATTTACGTAAAGATATGACACGCAGCCAGGTAGTATCTGCTGTTGCAGGTACAGACTTTGCTCTAGAGAGCGAGCTGAAAAGCGCAATTGCTCTTCAGCAGCAAACTCGTAGTATTGATTACGTAGTTGTAAACAAAGAGGCACTTGCCGCGAATGTTGAAGTATCAGATCAAGAAGTATCTGATTACTACGACTTAAACGCATCTCAATTTTTATCTCCAGAGCTTATCTCAGTAAGTTACATTGAGCTTAAAGCAGCAGATATCAATGTTGAATCGGTAACCGAGGATGACGTTAAAGCGTATTATGAGCAAAACAAAGCACAATACGTTGAGCCAGAAAAGCGTCGCGTATCACATATCTTAATTGATAACAGTGAAGACGATGATGCAGCAAAAGAAAAAGCCAATGCTCTTCATGCACAGCTAGAGCAAGGTGCAGACTTTGCTGAGTTAGCACAATCATCGTCTGACGATATCGTTAGTGGCGAAATGGGCGGCGATCTTGAGTGGATTGAGCGTGATGTAATGGACCCTGCATTTGAAGACGCGGCTTTCGCGCTTGAAAATAAAGGTGATATTTCTGACGTTGTTACTTCTGAGTTTGGTTATCACATAATTAAACTTACTGACATTCAACCACAACAAGTTAAAGCGTATGACGATGTTAAAGCTGACTTACGTGCTGAATTAGAACAAGCTGAAAAAATTGATGCATTTTACGAAAAGCAAACTGAAATGGGTGCACTTGCATTTGAAATTTCAGATCGCTTAGATGATGCTGCAGAAGTTGCTGAAGTGGAAGTTAAATCTACACCTCTTTTAGCACTTAATGCTCTACCAGAGCCGTTAAACAGCCCTGCAGTTGTCACAGCACTAACATCAGTTGATTTACTTGAAGATAAAGTAAATTCTGAAGTTATTGAGCTTGGCGATGAGCATGCAATTATTGTTCGTATTAACGAGCATAAAGCTGCTGCTACTAAACCGCTGGATGAAGTAAGCGAGCAAATTAAAGCGCGTTTAGTTAATGAAAAATCATCAGAGCTTGCTAAAGAAAAAGCGCGTAGCTTATTTGCAGAAGTACAAGCAGGTAAGAGCTTAAATGATGTAGCGAGTGAGCAAAGCTTAACTGTTCGTCAAGAAGCGCAGTTAACACGTCAAAGCTATACTGTTTCACCTGCTATTGTGACTCAAGCATTCAAAATGGCTCACCCAGCAGACTCTGCGATAGTTGAGCTTGTTAATTTAAATAATGGTGATGCAGCAATTGTTGCGCTTAAGTCGGTAACAGATGCACAAGTTGCAGCTAATATTGACCCTCAAGCAAAACAAAGCATTACTATGGCGCAAGCTAATAAAAACTACATGGTATTTATTGAAGCGCTTAAAGCCAATGCTGAGCTTAACTTACCAACGGCTACACAAACTGTTGAGTAATTAATTTTAGCTCATAAAGAAAGGCGCTTTTAAAGCTGTCTCTTGATCACAAGTCTGACTCAAGAGATTTTGCTAAATCGTAGCCTTCCAGGATGGCTTGTAACTTAAGCCATCCTTTCC
>NZ_WTKX01000035.1:0-41755 GCF_011378755.1 Pseudoalteromonas sp. Z1A2
CTTGAACTTTAAATTCTTGTGTAAATCGACGTCTCATTTTATCTGCCTCTATTAAAAGTTAGAGGCGACAACTATCCTGACACAGGGGGCCAACGAATAAAATCTTATAAATTATATTTTTGAGGGGGGGATAGAAGCTGTCGCTTCTCACGCGAGCAAGCTCAGCGTCTACCACAGATGAATAAGCTCGGAGTTTGGATTTAACGATTAGCACTGGTTTTACTTGTAGGCTTACAGCTTGCTGACGCGACGAACGAAGCTCGTAAATAAAGTATCAGTTATATCGGTGGTAAGTAATTAGAAGCTGGCGCTTCTCACGCGAGCAAGCTCTGCGGCTACAGGAGTGGTAGCTTACATTTCACTTTATTTCAGGCACAAAAAAACCGACTTAATGTCGGCTTGTTTATGAAAGTGGTGGGCGCAGGACGTATCTTGTAAGAGTGAACCTCCGACTGCTTGGTTCTCAATTCACCTAAACCTACACTTCACTTCACTTCACTTCACTTTATTTTAGGCACAAAAAAACCGACTTAATGTCGGCTTGTTTATGAAAGTGGTGGGCGCAGGAGGATTCGAACCTCCGACCGCTCGGTTCGTAGCCGAGTACTCTATCCAGCTGAGCTATGCACCCACTTTCATAGATTGCTTATTTAAACTCTAAGCAGAGCGTATTAATTCAGGCATAAAAAAACCGATTTCCATCGGTTTATTTTTCTTACACTTAAAAGTGTATGAAAACATGAAAGTGGTGGGCGCAGGAGGATTCGAACCTCCGACCGCTCGGTTCGTAGCCGAGTACTCTATCCAGCTGAGCTATGCACCCACTTTCATTTTTACTTGTTTTTACTCTAAGTGAGAGTTTTACTTATTTTTACTCTAAGTGAGAGTCTATAAAGTGGTGGGCGCAGGAGGATTCGAACCTCCGACCGCTCGGTTCGTAGCCGAGTACTCTATCCAGCTGAGCTATGCACCCACTTTATAGTTTGCTTATTTAGACTCTAAGCGAGTTATTAAAGTATGGTGGGCGCAGGAGGATTCGAACCTCCGACCGCTCGGTTCGTAGCCGAGTACTCTATCCAGCTGAGCTATGCACCCATACTTTAAAATTGTACAAAACACGCCATTAAAAGAAATGGTGGAGAGGGAGGGATTCGAACCCTCGATAGAGCTACAAACTCTATACTCCCTTAGCAGGGGAGCTCCTTCGGCCACTCGGACACCTCTCCGTCTTGTGGGGCGTATAATAAAGATTTCAGAAAATATGTCAAACACTTTTCTACCAAAAACGACTATATGGTTACAGATTGCACATATGCTTGGTTTAAAAGTGTAATTAGTTTGAAATTTAAGCGGGTTACGTATTTTTATTTGAAGGATTAACACCTAGCACGGGAACTAAGTCATCAGTTAACTGAGCCAAATACTGTTCTTGGTAACCTAATTGTTGAAATTCAGCGATACAAGCACGGTAGTAAGCGTTTCGTTCTTGCTCTGATGTGCATTCTTCTGATAAATCATCTACTCGTTTGTCTTTCATACTATTATTCTAAGTCCTTTAAGAATCTATATTTAACTGCTAAATACCAGCAGTGTAAATTTCGTGCGTATTCTAGCTAAAACCTTTGTACAAACACAACATATGTTTAAAAAACAATCATACTAAAAAGTTATAGCACTGTTAGTTTTAATATTAAAAACTTCCAATAACAATAAGTTAGTGAAGCTGAATTGCACATTAATCAGCACTAATAATTACCTTTAATTTTTAGTGTAGTACTTATTAATTAAAACACTAATTATAAGTAAAAAAAACGCCGCTATTAAGCGGCGTTTATTAACTTACTTTGTTCTACTAAAGCTTAGTCAGCTTGTGGACGCATATGCGGGAACAAAATAACGTCTTTAATTGTTGATGAATCAGTAAACAACATTACTAAACGGTCAATACCAATACCTTCACCAGCCGTTGGCGGTAAGCCGTACTCTAGTGCGCGTATGTAGTCTTCGTCGTAGTGCATTGCTTCATCATCGCCTGCGTCTTTCTCTTCAACTTGACGAGTAAAGCGCTCAGCTTGATCCTGTGCATCGTTAAGCTCAGAGAAACCATTTGCAAGTTCACGGCCGCCAACAAAAAACTCAAAACGGTCGGTAACAAATGGGTTTTCGTCGTTACGGCGTGCAAGTGGTGATACTTCCCACGGGTAACCAGTAATAAACGTAGGTTGAATAAGCATGTGCTCTGCTGTTTCTTCAAATATTTCACAAAGAAACTTACCTGGACCCCAAACACAGTTTTCAGGAATTTTAACGTGCACTTGTTTAGCGTACGCTTTTAACTCTTCAAAATGGTTTTCTGGGTCGTTAAATACTGCAGCATCAAACTCAGGGTTATATTTTAAGATAGCATCCGCCATACTTAAACGTGTAAACGGTTGACCAAAGTCGTATTCAACTGAATCGATAACTTCGCCGTTTTCGTCCTTAGTTGTATTAACTACAATTGCACTACCTAGTACGTTTTCTGCAACAGTACGTAGCATATCTTCGGTGATGTTCATCAGGTCGATGTAATCAGCGTATGCTTGGTAAAATTCAATCATTGTAAATTCTGGGTTGTGACGTGTAGATAACCCTTCGTTACGGAAGTTACGGTTAATTTCAAATACACGATCAAAACCACCTACCACTAAGCGCTTTAAGTAAAGCTCTGGCGCTATACGTAGGTACATGTCGATATCAAGCGCGTTATGGTGAGTTACAAACGGACGCGCAGATGCACCACCAGGTATAACCTGTAGCATAGGTGTTTCTACTTCCATAAAGTCACGGTCTGCTAAAAAGCGACGAATGCCTTCAACTACTTGTGAGCGAATGCGGAATGTTTCGCGCGTTGCTTCGTTAGTAATTAAGTCAACATAACGTTGGCGGTACTTTGTTTCTTGATCTGATAAGCCATGGAATTTTTCAGGTAACGGACGAAGTGACTTAGTTAGTAATTGATACTCAGTCATTTCTACGTATAAATCGCCTTTACCCGATTTATTTAACGCGCCTTTAACACCTATAATATCGCCAGTGTCTAGCTGACCATATTTTTCTTTAAGGTCTTTTTGAACATCTTTAGATGCATACGCTTGTACACGACCTTTCATGTCTTGAATTACAAAAAACGGTCCACGCTTTGCTAAAATACGTCCAGCAATAGACACAACTTCTTGTAGTTCAACTAATTCTTCTTTGCTCTTATCACCAAACTGGGCTTGCAAATCAGCCGTGTAATGCTCACGACGGAATTGGTTTGGATGACCGTTGGCTGGGCAATTTTCGCGTATCGCGTCTAACTTGCCGCGACGCTCAGCGATTAACTTGTTTTCGTCTTGGATTTTATCAGTCATTTTTTAGCTCTTTATTAGCTTGGTGGTTATAGGCCAGATTTAAGGCTGGCTTCAATAAATTTATCTAAGTTACCGTCAAGTACCGATTGGGTATTGCGGTTTTCAACGCCTGTACGTAAATCTTTAATACGTGCGTCATCAAGTACGTATGAACGTATTTGGCTACCCCACCCTATATCAGATTTAGCGTCTTCTTGCGTTTGTTTTTCAGCATTTTGCTGCTGTAGCTCAAGCTCAAATAATTTAGCTTTTAACTGCTTCATCGCTTGGGCTTTATTTTTATGCTGTGAACGCTCGTTTTGACACTGCACTACGGTATTGGTTGGTACGTGAGTAATACGAACCGCCGATTCGGTGGTATTAACGTGCTGACCACCCGCGCCTGATGCACGGTAAACGTCTATACGTAGGTCTGACGGATTAATATCAATTTCAATATTATCGTCAATCTCTGGGTATACAAACGCAGAAGCAAATGAGGTATGACGACGACCACTTGAGTCAAACGGGCTTTTACGCACTAAACGGTGAACGCCTGTTTCTGTACGTAACCAACCGTAAGCGTATTCGCCAACAAAGCGAACTGTTGCGCCTTTAATACCGGCAACATCACCGTCAGTTGCTTCAACTAGCTCAACTTTAAAGCCTTTAGCCTCGCCCCAACGTAAATACATACGAAGTAGAATGTTACACCAGTCTTGTGCTTCAGTGCCGCCAGAACCCGATTGTAAATCAAGGTACGCATCGTTTGAGTCATGAGGACCTGAAAACATACGACGAAACTCTAAACCTTCTAACTGCTCGTTTAGATCGCTAAGTTCGCTTTGTGCTTCATCAAAGGTATCTTGATCTTCGGCTTCTACAGCAAGTTCAAGTAGACCTTCAACGTCGTCAGTACCGGCTACAAGGTTGTCGATTGTTTCAACAACAGCCTCTAATGCTGATTTTTCACGGCCAAGCGCTTGTGCGCGTTCAGGCTCATTCCATACGGCTGAATCTTCAAGTTCGGCGTTAACTTCTTCTAGGCGTTCTTGTTTAAGAGCGTAGTCAAAGGTACCCCCGAAGCAATTCAGTACGTTCGCGAATTTCCTTGATTTGGTTAATCACAGGATTCACTTCAAACATGTACATCACTCCAAAATGGCTAGGTAATTGCGCCCCTTTACATGGGATTTTCGCAACAAATTATCGTCAAATGATAAAAACGCCCGATTTTAACAAAAAACCGCGCGCTTTATTAGCCTTTTATGCATGATTTGTGCATATTTTTTAGTGCACTTTTTCAAGCTCTCTAACTATTAATTGCAGCGTAAATTTACCTCTAAACTCATTTATATCGAGTTGATAGGCTACTTTTACAAACTTCGCTTCTGTGTCGGGCCATTCTTTTACATCAATACCAAAGGCAATGGCGTCAACTAATCGCCCTGATTGATGCTTTAGCACCAGCTTTAAATGCTTTTCGCCGACTATGCGCTGCTGTATTACTTCAAAGGTGTGCTCAAACACCGGCTCAGGAAATTGCTGCCCCCACGGGCCCGATTGCTTTAATAGCTGAGCAAACTCCATCGTAAAGCAGTCGTTTGGCAGCTCACCGTCGGTAAATACAACGCAGCGTTTACTTTCTTCACTCAGTTGCGCACTCACGGCAGCATCAAATGCTTTTTTAAAGTCATTAAAGTGTTGCTCGTTAATACTTAAACCAGCAGCCATTGCGTGGCCACCAAATTTATTAATTAAGTGTGGCTCAGCAGTATTAAGCCCTTCGAGTAAGTCGCGCATGTGCAACCCTTCTATAGAGCGGCACGAACCTTTTATTTCACCATTTTCGCCACCAGCAAATATAACGGTTGGTCGGTGGTATTTTTCTTTTAAGCGACCAGCCAAAATGCCAATAACACCTTGATGCCAATCATCTTGAAACAAGCAGATTGCGTCAGGGACGTTATCGTCGCTAAATGCGAGTCTATCAAGCACGGCTTGCGCCTCGGCTTGCATGCCTTGTTCTATTTCGCGCCTTGCAAAGTTTAAGCTATCGAGCTCGCTGGCAATACTACGTGCTTGGTTTATATCAGTGCTAAGTAGGCATGCTATACCCAAACTCATGTCGTCTAATCGCCCTGCTGCATTTAAACGCGGCGCAAGTGAAAAGCCAAAGTCGCTTGCGCTTAAGCGCGCAGCATTGCGGTTAGCCACTTCAATAAGCGCGGTAATGCCTGGGCGTGTTTTACCACTGCGAATACGTGCTAAACCTTGATGTACTAAGGTGCGGTTATTTGCATCAAGTGCGACCACGTCAGCAACCGTACCAAGCGCTACAATGTCGAGCAAGTTAGCTAAATTAGGCGGCGGTTGCTGCTCAAAATAACCAAGGTCTCGCATTACGCTTCTCAGTGCTATTAGTAAGTAAAAAGCAACGCCAACGCCTGCTATAGATTTAGACGGGAAGTTACATTCGTGCCTATTTGGATTTACTATTGCATCGGCATTTGGCAGCTGCTCACCTTGTAAGTGATGATCTGTTACCAGCACTTTAATACCAACCGCTTTTAAAATATCAATACCAGCAATACACGATATGCCGTTATCTACGGTGATCACTAAATCAGGCTTTATTTGTACTATTTGCTCTGCAAGTGCGGGGCTTAAACCATAACCTAAGCTAAACCGGTCAGGAATTAAGTAATCTAAATGCTTAAAGCCAAACATCTCAAGGCCTTGCATTAATGTTGCAGTACTTGTTGCGCCATCAGCATCAAAATCGCCGACTATTAATATTTGGCTTTGCGCTTTTAATGCTTCAATTAATAAATCGCTGGCTTTGTCGATATCTTTAAACAATTTAAAGTCGTGAAGCGTAGCTACGCTGTTATTTAGCTCGTCGGCATTAAATACATTGCGGTTAGCATAAATTTGTTTAATTACAGGGTGTAAATTACTCGGTAGATGCGAGTCGTCAACGTTTTCACGCGCAATGATCAATTTTTTCATGCAGAGTTTTAACTTATTGGGTCGTATTAAAAAGACAAAAAAAGGCCATTAAGGCCTTTTTATTAGCTATAAAACGTATTACGACGCTTTGTTAGCATCTAATGCTGCTTTTAGTGCTGCTGCTGGCTGGTAACCTGGGATCATCGTACCATCTTCTAAAATAATGGCAGGTGTGCCGCTAATACCAAAGCTTTGACCAAGCTGGTAATGCTCTGCAACCGGTGCGCTACAGCCTGCAACTACTTTAGTGCTTGTACCCGACTTAGCTTCTGTTAGTGCTTCTTGCTGATCGCGTGCACACCATACGTTCATTAAATCGGCGTAGCCTGAACCTTGTAAGCCACCACGTGGAAACGCAAGGTACTTAACGGTAATACCCGCATCAAGTAAATCGTCTAACTCGCGATGTAATTTACGACAGTAACCACAGCTAATGTCGGTAAATACGGTAATACTGTGTTTTTCGTTTGGTGCTTTGTACACAATCATCGAATCTTCGTATTCTTTAATGCCCTCTACACGCACGCCGTTTAATGCTTGCTCTGTTAAGTTGTTACGATTATTTAAATCGATTAACGTACCTTGCATTAAAAATTGACCATCTGGACTTGCGTAAAGCACGCCCTTATTAGTGATCAACTCTTTTAAACCCGCTACTGGGCTTGGGTTAATTTGCTTTACAGTTACACCAAGCTCGGCAAATTTAGTAATAATAGGATCATTAGCATCTGGTGTTACAGCTACGCCATTTGCAAATGCACTAATACTTGTGCACAACATGGCACCTGCTAACATTAATTTTTTCATAACTTCTCTCTATCCTAAAAATACTTAATATATTGACCGGCTTAATAATATTTACTTTCAAACTTACGCTCGCGGATGATGCTCTGCGTGTACCGACTTTAACCGTTCATTGGCAACATGGGTATAAATTTGCGTCGTTGATAAATCGCTATGGCCCAACATCATTTGTACCACACGTAAATCTGCCCCATGATTTAATAAGTGCGTAGCAAAAGCATGGCGCATGGTATGGGGCGATAATGGAGACTCAACTGATGCCAAAATAGCATAGTGTTTAATTCTATGCCAAAAGGTTTGTCGCGTCATGCCTACTCCGCGCTTAGATGGGAACACAAAATCGGTGGCGTGTTTTATCATTTGTGCACGCCCACCCTTTAAAAATTGCTCCAGCCAATACATGGCTTCTTCACCCAATGGCACTAAGCGCTCTTTATTACCTTTACCTTTTACAAACACCACCGCTTGGCGCAAATTAATTTGCTCCATACGAAGCCCAACAAGCTCACTTACACGCAACCCCGTTGCATAAAGTAGCTCTAGCATGGCTTTGTCGCGCAGTCCCATCGCTTCTTCTGTGTTGGGCGCATTTAACAATGCCTCAACTTCAGCTTCTGAGAGTGTTTTAGGTAACGACTGTCCGGCTTTTGGTTGAGCTATGTTTAGCATGGGCGAATCACTAATTATTTTTTCGCGTACAAAGTACTGATAAAAACGCTTTAGCGCACTAATGCTACGTGCTGTACTGCGTGGTTTTAAACCTAAATCAACTCGATGCGCTAAATAGCTTTCTATGTCGAGCCCCGTTACCGTCATTAAATTTTCGCCCTTTAAAAATAGGCAAAACTTATCTAAATCACTGCGATAAGCGCTTAATGTATTTTCGCTTACGCCTTGTTCTAAGTACAGGCTATCTAAAAAGGTTTCTAGGTAGTCGCTATTACTGCTCATACTGCTGTTATTTTCAAAAGAATCGTCAGATAGCGTTGTCACATTATGCTCTCATGCTTTGCTAAGGTATCAATTAAAAATACCTTACGGTAAACTTGAGCCTATCATATCAGGCAATTACACAGTGATAAATACGATGCAAATTGGTTTATTTTTTGGTTCTACTACGTGCTACACCGAAATGGCAGCAGAAAAGATTCGCGACATTATTGGTGCCGATATAGTTACCCTGCACAATATTAAAGACGAGCCACTAAAAAATGCAGAGCAGTACGACTTTATCATCTTTGGTATTTCAACATGGGATTTTGGTGAAATACAAGAAGACTGGGAGTCAAAGTGGGACGACATAGCCGACGTAAACCTAAATGGTAAAACCATTGCTTTATTTGGCATGGGCGATCAACAAGGTTACGGGCAGTGGTTTCAAGATGCCCTAGGCATGCTACACGATGAAATAAATACGCAAACATTTACTCAACTTGGTTTTTGGCCAAATGACAGTAGCTACGAGTTTGAAGCCTCAAAAGCATTAACCCCTGATGGTAAACATTTTGTTGGTCTTGCGCTCGACGAAGACAGCCAATACGAGCTAAGCGATGAGCGTATTGCAACATGGGTTGAACAGGTAATGACTGAATATAGCGAAACGCTTTAATTAATTAGCTAATAAGTAAAAAGCCCGCAACTAGTTCAGTTGCGGGCTTTTTAACTAGGGTCTGTTGATCTTTTAAGGTTAAATTTGCAGCAGTCTGTTTGGTATTTAGGCAAGACAGAGCCTATGCAGTGTGGTTATTCCCCATAAATGGGCGATAACGCAGCATAAATGCCAAACATGCACTGCCCTCTGGGTTCTTTCTAGGGGCGATCAACTCTTTGTTGCCTACATGGATGTAGGTAAGGGGCGTGAGCAGGACGCGGAAGCTTTGCTCGGTTTTTACTTAGCCCACTAGGTTACAAATCTCGCGCCGCGATTAAATAGCCCCTAGTTTGAACAAATTTTAATCCGCAAAGTTCAACAGACCCTAATAATATGAGTAATTTATTGAAACGTCATAACATTGGTCGTTTGTGGGTAATATCCATCAGCCATTACAATGTACGGCAATAAATTACTTAACCATTTTTGTTGTACGCTTTGGCTGTAATTTAAGTAAAGCTTACCTTCGTGAATATAAAATGCTTCTGGGTCAATCCCTACGGCATTCCCCTCATCAGCCATTGCATAAGCGCACCAGCCACCGTATTGCGGTGCATAACGCTTTGGGTTTTCTGCAAATGCCGTTTTGTTTTCTTCACTCGAAAAATGCCAGTTGGCACCTAAATAACTAAACGTATATTTGTCGCTGCCTTTAACGGCTTTATTTTGGGTAAAATAAGCAACACTGTCATACCCTTTAATAGCCGTGTTATTAAACCAGCCCGTGTTTACCGCATCATCCTTTGCGTTTGCCCCACCGCTTATTAACAGTGTGCTAAGCATTATTAAAGCAACTATGTACTTAATCATATTTTACCCTTTTATTTACTCAAAATTTTATGCCAATTAAATATGGCAGGCTTAGTGAGTAAGAAAGGCAAAGCGCAAAAATGATTTCAGTTAATGCTTAATTATTTAACGTTTAGTAATTAAGTAAGTAGTTAAACTTACTCAACTCTTAGCCAATATTGGTTTCGGTAAAAAAAGCCAATGTAACCGCGCACTTCGAGCTTTTTACCTTCATCTTGCGGGGTTAATTGTAAGGTGTAGGTTTTACCATTTGTTGGGTCGAGTATTCCACCGTCTCCCCATACGCCATCATCTTGTGCTTTTACATCGGTGATTATGGTCATTCCTAAAATAGGCTGATCTTTTAGCTCATCATCACACTTACTGCATATATCATTTTGTTTTGCAGGGTTAAGAATGGTTTCAACTTTGCCGCTTAATACACCGTTGGTTTGGGTAATACGTACATACGACTTAGCTTGGTTTGTATCCTCATCAATCGTTTTCCAAAGGCCTACTGGCGTAATAGCAGCAAGCACACTTTGGCTTGCAAAAATGGTGGCTGCTAACGTGCTAAGTAATGCTATTTTATTTAACTTTTTCATTGTGTTGTCTTTAAATCAAGTGACTAATGACTTAATCATAACAGGTGATTTATAAACACACTACCAAAGCGCCCCACCTAAAATAACAACAAACCTAAACTAATAATCATTAGTTTAGGTTTAAGGATCTGTAGCATAAAAAACAAAGCAACGTATTACCTTACTTTAAAAACAACATCCCCTATTTTTAGATTTGAATATTCAGGCTCAACTAAAGATAATTCGTTATTATCAATCATGCTTTTAAAGTATCTAATCTCTTCAGGATTTTCGACATTCATATACCTTGAGCGCCACTTACCCATGTCGAATAACCAGAAATATGCGGATATATTTTCATTACTTTCGTCAATCACTATAAAATCGAGTTCATCATCTTTGTTTAAATCCATGCCAATGAAATAGTAAGTATGTTCTTTTAAAGAGTTACGATCGTAAAAATGTTGTTCAGAAAATACTGCCTCTATTAAACCTTGAGGTATTAGCGCTTGTGATGGCCAAAATACACTGCGCTCAATAAAATCATCGACTGTGTGTTCAAGCGTTAAAGCAAACTCATTATTTACATACATCCTATCGATGATAGCGTATTGCTCTGGGTGACTCGTTTCAATTTTCTGTTTTAATAACTGCATAGCTAAATAACCTTGGCGACCTAAGCTGTACTCAAAATAGTAATAGTCAAACTTTTCTATTGTTACTTTATCTGCATCTAAACGCGCTATTTGGCTGTTTGTAGATAAGCTTTGAAAATTTAATAAAGGGGAGTTAACAGCAAGCATACTAACGAGCACCACCCACCCCATCACAATATTTATTTTGCTAAGCGGCTCTAGCCAATTGTCTCGCTTTGTTATAATTCCAACAAGATAACTAAACGAAAAACACGCCAATAAAAACCAAATTAAAATGCCCCAACAACGATCTACTGTTAGCCCATGCTGCTCTACCCGTAAGTAAATTCCATAGGCAGAAATAACACTATAAACTGGAAGTAACGCAACGCTTATAAAAACGAGTCGGTGCAAGAGCATGTGATAAGGGCGAACTGATGAGTCATCTTTATAAACAGTGTTAACAAAAAACAACGTGAGCACCTGCAGCCACATTACTAATAAACTGCCACTTCCGGTCTCCCATAATTTATTGAGTCCGGTAAAAGGAAGTGTTGCTAAAAAACCGAGAGAAATAACTGATAAAACAGGCAATAAAAACTTAATTAAAGTTTGTAGTAAAAAAGCGATATTATCTTCAATGTTCAAAAGCTTTCTAAATATGACACTCGCAAAGGCAAATGCGAGCGTTAAGGTTGGGATCCAAAACCATTCATTTCTTAGTAGCTCAGAGAAAAATTCTATATCTAAAATATCAAATAAAGCCGCACCTAAATTTAGAATTCCCCAAAAAATAAGTACAAACAGCCAGCATTCTCCAAATATTATAAAATTACGCCAAGAGAGCTTAAATAAACGACTGTAACTAACATTTTCTGAGCTACCAAATTGTTGTATGTACATAAGGCCTTTAAAGCCAGCTATTAAACTAGTAAAAATAAAAACTGACATTAAAGTGTTATTACTTACGTACTCTTGAGGCTCTTGCTGAAAGCCAACATACGCCCCCAATAAAGATAACAACAAGGAAAAAGGAAGGATTAAAAGCAACGACGTTTTTATATTATTTTTATTAACGGTCATTAGCATTAATAAAGGAAAGCTCATAGAAAATGTAATAAGTGAGACTAACCATGTAGGGCTTGTTGCTGGCCACACATTATTTTCTATACTGCTATACAAAAGGGTAAGAGCAATAGCCTGTAATACGGCAAGTATAATTATAAAAGATTTTGGTAACTGACTATCCATATCTGTTCTCAACAATGGTTTTAGTCAGTTTGCGTTATTCGTTCCTATTTTACAATTGCTTCACATTTTCAAATAAAATGCTTTGCATAGGGCTATATAATCAGCAGTGTAGGTATTATCTAAGTTTCTAATACACAGAATTGATGTTTCTATATCGCTTTTTACGTAGCTAAATGCCATTAAACTGCGGCTAATATCTTTATTGGGCGTGGCTTTTACTTGGCAATGAGTATTTAAATAAAGCCCATTTTGAGTAGCAAGCTCAATAAATAATGCACCTTCAACGCTTGGGAGTATTAAGCTAAAGCGAGAGCGGCTATGGCTTAAACGTTTAAACGCATTTATTAACTCTTCAAAACTTAAGCCGTCGGTATGGCGCGCGGTATTACGCGCAGCATTATAGCCTTTTAAACTGTGATTAAAATACGGTGGATTAGAGATAACAACATCAAATTTAACTTCACTACTAAAGCTTTGAATAGTTTGGTGCTTAATACTTATTGTTGGCCACGGACTATTAGCTACATTTTGTAATGCTTGGGTATAGGCGCTTTCGTCAATTTCTACCGCAGTTATATCAAGCTCATTACTGCGCTGCTTACACATTAATGCTAGTAAGCCGGTGCCAGTGCCTATATCAAGTAATGACTTTGCACCGCTTAAATTAGCCCATGCGCCAAGCAAAATGCCATCGGTAGAAACTTTCATTGCACAGTGGTCGTGTTCAACTTTAAATTGTTTAAATACAAAACCAGACATTTTTTCACCTTTTCATTCACCAAGCGCAGCATAGCGCGTATAATCAGGGTAATTGTCCCTTATTTTAGACACTCTATGCAATTTTCTGAATTTGATCTTGATAACAAGCTACTCGATGCCATTAATAAAATGGGCTACGAGACGCCAACCAGCATTCAACAACAAGCTATTCCTGAAGCACTACAGGGGCGCGATATTTTAGCATCTGCGCCTACTGGTACAGGTAAAACAGCGGCATTTTTAATTCCGGCTATTCAGTACTTACTGGATTTCCCACGTCGTGATCCTGGTTTTGCGCGCGTCCTCGTTATGACCCCGACTCGTGAGTTGGCTTATCAAATTCATGAACAATGTGAACTGTTAGCTAAACGCACACACCTAAAAATTGGTGTAGTAACAGGCGGTATTAACTACGGCACGCATAAAGAAATTTTCGAAAAAAATAACGATATTTTAATCGCCACACCAGGTCGATTAATGGAATACCTAGAAACCGAAAACTTTCATGCTGAACACGTAGAAATGCTTATTATCGATGAAGCAGATCGCATGTTAGATATGGGTTTCAAAAAAGAAATGAGCCGTATTTGTGACGAAGCTAAAAATCGTCGCCAATGTTTTTTATTCTCAGCAACACTCGAAGGTGACAGCGTAGAAAGGTTTGCTGAAAAAACATTAAACGACCCAGCTCTATTAGAAGCTGAATCGTCACGTAAAGAAAAAGCTAAAATTCACCAGTGGGTACATTTAGCCGATGACTATCATCATAAACTAGAGCTTTTAGTAAATACCTTAAATGGTCCAGACGTGACTAAAGCAATTGTATTTGTTAAAACCCGTGAGCGTTTAGAAACACTGATTGGCGAGCTAACCAATAACGGCGTTAAAGCAGCTTGGTTACGCGGCGAAATGCCACAAGACAAACGTATGAAAGCCATGGAAAACTTCCACAGTGGTAAAACACGTATCTTAATTGCTACCGACGTAGCCGCACGTGGTATTGACGTATCTGACATTAGCCATGTTATTAACTTTGATATGCCGCGCACTGCCGACGTATACGTACACCGTATTGGTCGTACTGGCCGTGCTGGTAAAAAAGGGATTGCAATATCGTTAGTTGAAGCACACGACATTGGTATTTTGTATAAAGTAGAGCGCTACGTTGAACAAAAACTAAAACGCCGTGTAATTAAAGGTGTTGAGCCACAGCATAAAGAAGCTAAGCCGCCGGCTAAAAAGCGTAAAGATCCAGTAAAAATGAAAGCCAAGAAAAAGGCCAAGGTTAAAAAGAAAAAGTAACCTAACATATTTTTATTCTAAGCCGACTTTTGTCGGCTTTTTTAATGCAAGCCCTACAGGCTCTGGTGTTTGTACCTGTTACATATGTAACCCAAGCATGTAACTCATACTCATTTAAATGTAATTTTTGCCCACCTTAATTCCCACTTAATAAAATCACCTTATATTTCATAGCGTTAATATTGGCACCGAAATTGTAACTACAAAGATAACCTAGCCGATGGAATTTCCATTTTGTGGCTGCACTATTCACCGTAATGTAAGGATTAAGTTATGAACCGCTTCAAGTTAACTATCGCTTTAGTATCATTTTGTTGTTTATTTTTATTAGCTTGCGCTACAAAGGTAAGTGCAGCAACCAATATGGCCGTAGTAAGCAGTGTAGCCACTCAACCTAACCTACAACAAACTATCACCAACACCCTACGAACTAACCCTAACCTAGCGTTAAGTGATATTCGTGTGCAGGTAAAAAATGGTGAAGTAGATTTATACGGTGAAGCACAAACTGGTTTTCAGCGCGCACTAGCTCAAAAATTTCTAGAAAATATAGATGGGGTTAAAATCATTCGTAACAAAATTAGCGTTATTTAATACGCACCACAAAACCTATTTGTATAACTAATTCATAAGCGCGGCTTGTTACTCCAACACAAGCTGCGCTTTTTTATATTCTGTTTTAAGGCAAATTTTGCAGCTGTGAAGAAGATAAAATAAAGCCTAAGCAATACGATTATTCCTCCCCCTAAAACGATAGCTCACACTTATACTTAAGAAGATAGATTTAGAATTGACGCTAGCGTGTTTGTCTTTGCTCTTTTAACCCTTAAGTTAACCCAATTGATACTGAAAAAGCTTACACAGATTCTTTAGCCGACCTAACGGGCTTAAAAAGGATGATTTATTTAGTTATTGAAATAGATGAGAGCGTTTTTTCAGAGTGTGCGGCAAGGCAGTAAAAAAATCGTTGGGTAAACACTAATCTTACTTGTTAATACTCCCATGGCCAAACGCAACTAATCTGAATTGATATTCAATAAACACAAAACTAGGTATTTAAACTTTTAGCTAATAATCCATTTATAAAAAAGCGCAATTTTACTCTGTAAAATTGCGCTGTTGGTAAGTAACTATTTCCCAATGCTTTTGCCTAATGAGTTTTAACTAAATTACTCACTTTGGCTAGAGTCAGCACCGTCGCTACTGTCTTTATTGGAAGACTGCTGGCTTATTTTATCGCTTATCATGGCATCGAGTTTTTCACCCCCTTTAATGCCAAAGTCGAGCGTACGAATTGGGAAAGGAATACTAATATCAGCTTCGTCTAATGCTTGCTTAACGGCAACAACACCTTTGTGGCGTACCGTCATAAAGTCAGGCTCGCCTGGGTATTTAATCCAAAACCACACCAGTAAGTTAATGCTGCTGTCGCCAAAACCTTCAGCGTATACAGCGGTTTCGTCTTTACGTATTACAAAGTCAAATTCGTTAATTTTATCGACTATAACGTCTTTTGCTTTTTCTATGTCGTCGCCATACGAAATACCTACGGGTACTTCTATACGTCTTATACCTAGCGTGGTGTAATTTTTTAGCACATTTCTAAATAAGACTTTGTTTGGTACAAGTATTAGTTGCCCGTAAAAGCTCTCTATTAGCGTGTTACGTAGGTTTATAGAATGCACCGAACCAAACACATCATCGGTTTCTATTACATCACCTGTTTTAAATGGCTTACGTACACCCATTGCTATACCTGCAATTAGGTTTTCGGTCATGTCTTGAAACGCAAAACCAATGGCTAAACCCACAATACCCGCACCAGCAAGTAGCGAAGTAACGGTGCCTTTTAAGCCAACAAAATCGAGCGCTATAAATAAACCTATGCACAACACAATAACTTTAAATATTGACGCCATTAAATCGGCAATTTGCGTTGAGTCGAGTGAGCGGCGTAATACGTTTTTCATCAGCTTGCCAGCAAAGCGTGCCAATATTGAAAATACTATGGCAATTACAATTGCCACTATAAAATTAGGGATATGGCTGATAACAACATCAAACCACCCTCCGAGCTTTTCCTCTATTAGCTTTTCGGCTTCGCCAACTGACGGAATACTGATCATTTTGTTTGCACCTATTTAATTAATAATCTCATTAATATTAGATATAGTTGCAAATATAACGCCAGTATCAAAAAAGCCATGCAATGCATGGCTTTTCAATTGTCTATTTAAGCTTATGACCTAATTTTGTTCGTCGCGCATAAATACCGGCTCAAGCTCTTTAACTGTTGCCTCAGGGCTAAAGTAATAACCCGCCACAGTAAACTCTTTAAGCTGACTTAATTGCGTTACTTTATTTTCGATAATGTAGCGCGCCATCATGCCGCGTGCTTTTTTAGCGTAAAAGCTAATTACCTTGTATTGACCGTTTTTACAGTCTTTAAAGTGTGGGGTAATAATTTGTGCATTTAATGCTTTTTTATCTACCGCTTTAAAGTATTCGTTTGAAGCAAGGTTAACGAGGTATTGTGCGTCTTGTGCTTTTAATACTTCGTTTAGTTTGTTCGCTATTACGCTGCCCCAAAACTCGTATAAGTTTTTGCCACGCGAGTTTTCAAGCTTGGTGCCCATTTCAAGACGGTAAGCTTGCATTAAATCAAGTGGTTTTAATAAGCCGTATAAACCCGAGAGAATACGCAAATGATTTTGTGCGTAATCAAGCTCGCTAGCTTTAAGCGTACTTGCATCTAAACCGCCGTATACATCGCCATTAAAGGCAAGCACTGCTTGTTTAGCATTACTTTGTGTAAACGGCTGCGCCCACTCGCTAAAGCGTGCAGCGTTAAGCCCAGATAGCTTATCGCTAATTTTCATTAAACTGCCAATTTGCGCTGGTGTTAGTTCACGGCATACTTTCATGAGCTCTTCGCTGTGCTCTAGTAATTCAGGTTGAGTGAACTTGTCTGTTGCGGGTGGCGTTTCGTAATCAAGATTTTTTGCAGGTGAAATAACAGTGATCATAGTTAGCTATTGACTTGTAATTTATTTAGTGTCAATTTCAACATTAAATGAAACGAAAAGCACGTTTTGTTTAAATAAATCCTCTCTTAATAACCCATGCATTGCCGTTTTTCTATTGATAAGGACATAAGACCTATCAAGCATTGTCACACTGTTGCAGTATGGATTGTATATATTAAGAGTGATTAGATTTTTCTTTTAACTTGCTTGGAATGAGGAAAGCAAATGACTTCAGCTCTACAAAGGCTAAAACAACATTCATCTATCGTAGCCGACACTGGTGATATTGAAGCTATTAAAAAGCATCAACCAGAAGATGCAACTACAAACCCGTCGCTTTTATTAAAAGCGAGCGAGATTGAAGCATATAAGCCTTACCTAGATAAAGCTTGGAGCTATGCAAAAGAAACCGAGCAAGAGCCAGCTAAACAACTTGAACTAGCATGTGATTACTTTGCCGTGTTACTTGGTAAAGAAATTAGTGAGATTGTACCTGGTTATATTTCTACTGAAGTAGATGCACGCCTTTCGTTTAATACGCAAGCGACTATTGATAAAGCACATACCCTACTTAGCCTTTACGAAAAAGAAGGTGTAAGCAAAGATAAAATTTTAATCAAAGTAGCGTCTACGTGGGAAGGCATTAAAGCCGCTGAGCAGCTAGAAAAAGAAGGTACTAAATGTAACCTTACTTTACTATTTAGCGATGCCCAAGCTCGCGCATGTGCCGATGCAAACGTATTTCTAATTTCGCCATTTGTTGGCCGTATTTTAGATTGGCATGTTGCTAACGGTATGGAAAAACCAACCGATCCGCTACAAGATCCAGGTGTTCAGTCTGTACGCAGCATTTTTGAATTTTACAAACGCCATGATTACAAAACAGTTGTGATGGGTGCAAGTTTCCGTAATACAGGCGAAATTATTGCACTTACAGGTTGTGACAAGCTAACTATTAGCCCTAATCTTTTAGAAGATTTAGGTAACCTTGAAGGCGCACAGGAATACTTGCTAGAAACAGATATTCCTAAAGAGCCAAAACCAGAACCACTTACAGAAGCGCAGTTCCGTTGGTTACATAACCAAGATGCTATGGCTACTGAAAAACTGGCTGAAGGTATTCGCTCTTTTGCTGATGCACAAGAACAACTAGAAGCGCGTTTTAAAGCAATGTAATTTGCTATAATCGTGTTTTAGAAAACGTCGCAATAGCGGCGTTTTTTTATGCCTAAAATTGGCTACTTCTCTATTTAACCTTCATATAATCTTCGTATAAACCTTCATCAATTAATCACACTTATGTAACATAACTGTCACTTTTTTATTCTATTTTAACTAGGCCTGTGGTATAGGTATTCTTGAGGTCAATAAAATCAATAGGAGAAGTTCATGGATAGCCTAAACGATATATTAGAGATATTAGAAGGACCAGATACAACAAGAAAAACCTCTCAAAAAAATAAAAAAAGAAAATGGCGTGAAATAGAAGCAATAAAAGACAAACAGCGCCTACGTAAAGAACTACAAGAACTAGACTACTTTACAGACAGTATTGCAATTGATGAGCTCGATTTTTAATTCAATACGCCCCAACTAAACAAAAAGGCTTCCAGAATCTGGAAGCCTTTTTTAATGGTTTAAACAATTTGAGTTCTTTAGAATAAATTAGATTTGCCAGTTAATTAGCTTATCTTTTTGGGCTTGCAATAACTCATTCGTTTGTGAGAAATGCTTACAACCAAAAAAGCCTCTATGCGCCGAAAGCGGCGATGGGTGCGGCCCTTTTAAAACATGATGGCGAGCGCTATCTATGCCTTTACCTTTTTTTTGTGCATGTGCCCCCCATAAAATAAATACCACACCTTCGCAGTGCTTATTAATATGGGCAATTACATTATCGGTAAATTGCTCCCATCCTAAATGCTTATGTGAATGCGCTTGCCCTTGCTCCACGGTCAATACTGTATTGAGTAAAAACACGCCCTGATCTGCCCAGCTTTGCAGGTAACCATGCTCAGGAATAATAAACCCGCTGATATCGACAGCTAACTCTTTGTACATATTTTTAAGCGACGGTGGCAGCTTTTTTACATCAGGCAATACCGAAAAACACAAGCCATGCGCTTGCCCTTCCCCGTGGTATGGGTCTTGTCCTAAAATTACAACGCGGATGTCATTAAGTGCGGTGGCATCAAAAGCACTAAATACTTGAGCTTCAGGCGGGTAAACAGCAACACCTTCATTGCGGCGATTAGCCACATACTCTAACGTTTGCTGCATGTAAGGTTGCTGTAATTCACTTTCTAAAAATGTAGCCCAATTGCTCATTGTGTACTCTTAATCTGTTTACGTGATGCGTCTATTTTAACACACATATCCGCGAGTCCATCTAGCATGCGCGGAGTAAAACGATGTAATAAATCGGCATTTACGCTAATAAATTGATCATTTTTAACTGCTGGTACTTCTGGCCACTTTTGCCAATTAACAACCGGCTGTGGTGTTTTTGATTTTTCATCAGGGATAATAATAACTTGCGGCTTAATAACAATAACATTTTCGATACTAATTTGCGGATAATCTGTAACGCTATCGGCAAATACATTACTTACATGGCATGTTTCAATCAGCTGATTTATCCATGTGTTTTTACTTACTGTCATCATGGGCTCAGCCCATAACTGATAAAATCCGGTAATATCTTTTTTATCTTGCTGGCTTTTAACAATCGCGTTTAGCTTTTGTGTAAATGCATTTGCCGCTTGTTGGCTTTGCTCAATATTCCCTGTAAATTCACCAAAAGTAAGTAACTCGTGGGCTACACCCGCGATTGTGGTGGGATTACTCAAATACACTTTTATACCTAAACGCTCTATTTGGGCTAAATCTTCGCTTTGATTTCCGCTTTTCCACGCAATAACTAAGTCGGGTTTAAGCGCCAATACTTTTTCAAGCGAGATACCGTAATAACTCCCTATGCGCTCAATACTTTGGGCTTCACTTGGGTAGTCGGCGTAATCAACCGTGCCCACAATATTATCGCCCGCCCCTATGGCAAATAGGTTTTCGACTATATGTGGTGCAAGCGCGATTATTCGCAGTTTTTTAGAATCATTAGCCAGCTCTGCAAGTGCACTGCCCGATACACAAAAAAGCAGCACCCCAATAAAAAACGCTTTAAACATTAGTAATCAAACCCTTCGAGCGCTTTTATGCCTGAGTCGAATGCATGTTTTACATTACGCACTTCACTTACTGTGTCGGCAAGGTCGGTTAAAGTACGATGTGCTGCACGCCCTGTAATAATAACTGACTGCATGGGTGGGCGGTTATTAAGGGCTGTTACTACTTCATCTAAATCAACGTAGCCGTAAGTCACCATATACGTAAGCTCATCAAGTAATACTAAATCAATACTGCTATCAGCAAGCATACGTTTTGACTCTTGCCATGTTGCCTGCGCGGCTGCAGTATCGGCTTCTTTATTTTGCGTATCCCAAGTAAAACCGGTGTTCATTACAACAAACTCAACACCTGCACCTTGTAATAAATTACGCTCGCCACATTCCCACGTACCTTTAATATATTGGCAAACGGCTGCTTTTTTACCATGTCCAACGCAGCGTGCTACAACGCCAAAGCCTGAGGTTGATTTACCTTTACCATTACCGGTAATTACCTGAAAAATACCTTTTACATCTTGTGCGGCGGCAACACGTGCATCCACTTGTTCTTTTACTTTTTGTTGGCGCTGCTTATGCTTATCGTTGTTTTGTTCAGTCATTATTGTGCCCTTCATAAATCGAGATAATTTGCTGTATGTTTAAATGCGTTTCGCACATGGTTGCTAATCGTTCTAACTGCTGCTCGCGGTGAGCGGCAATACTAATTGGGTTAATTGAGGCGCTTGGTTTTACCCATTTTAAAATTTGCGATGTAGCATCGGCTTCATCAAATAAGCCATGTAAATAAGTGCCCGCAATGGCGTTATCATCGCTAATAAAGCCATCAAACGTAAAGCCATGTGGGTGGCTTTCATCAAAGGTTAAAAATGGCTTATTAAGCGCTGCACCTTGGCTAATCCCTACATGTATTTCGTAACCACTACAGGGTGTTGATTGGTTATTTAAAAGCAGTGTAGCGGTTATTTTAGTTAATACTTTTTGTGTTGTTAGCGTGGTTTCAAAATCGCACAGAGCAAGCCCATTTACTTGCTTTAATGATGACTCAATACCCTCGGGATCGTTGAGCGTATTGCCCAGCATTTGCATGCCGCCACAAATACCAAGTACTTTACCACCATAGCGTAAGTGGCGCTTAATTTGAGTGTCCCAGCCTTCATTTTTCAAAAAACTTAAATCACCCAGCACATTTTTACTGCCTGGGAGAATTATCAGATCAACGTCTGGGATCGTTTGCGTATGGCGCACATAATTTATATTAATGTTTGGGTGCAAACGCAGTGCATCAAAATCGGTGTGGTTACTAATGTGGGGAACAAGCAGCACTGCAATATTAATTGAGGCGTTGGTTACGTTATTATCAATTGCGACGGCGTCTTCAGCATCAAGCGCAAGGTCGTGTAAATAAGGTAATACGCCAAGTACGGGTTTGTTTGTGTATTCTTCAAGCCAATCAAGCCCGCCTTGCAGCAAACCTATATCGCCTCTAAAGCGGTTTATAACAAAGCCTTTTACGCGCGCCTGTTCTGACTCGCTTAACAACGCAAGCGTACCTACCAAATGTGCAAATACGCCGCCTTTATCAATATCAGCAATTATAATTACTGGGCAATCTACCTCTTCGGCGTAACCCATATTGGCAATATCGTTTTCACGCAGATTTATTTCAGCAGGGCTCCCAGCCCCTTCAACAAGGAGTAATTCAAAGCGTTTAGCTAAGCGTTTATGTGAAGTAATTACTGCATCCATCGCCACTTTTTTATAGTCGTGATATTTGCCCGCTTCCATATTACTAACGGCTTTTCCGTGAATAATTACTTGTGCGCCCGTGTCGCTATTAGGCTTAAGTAATATAGGGTTAAAGTCTATTTCTGGCTCTACTTTAGCTGCTATTGCTTGCAAAGCTTGCGCACGACCAATTTCGCCGCCATCTTTTGTTACTGCGCTATTAAGTGCCATATTTTGTGGTTTAAAAGGCGCAACCTTTATCCCTCGCTTAGCAAACACCCTGCAAAGGGCAGCAACTAAAGTGCTTTTACCAGCATCTGATGTAGTGCCTTGCACCATTAAGGTTTTCATGGAATTACACCCTTCGCTTTCTAAAAAACAATAAACTCAAAAAGAACACGCTACCAATAGCTGCAGTAATAACACCTACGGGCAGTTCTTGGTTTTTCAGCAATGAGCGCGAAAGTACATCAACCCAAACCATAAATGTACCGCCCACCAAGCTGGTTACCAGTAAGCCAGCGATGGTGCCTTGGGATATAAAAAAGCGCACAATATGCGGCACCATTAATCCTACAAACCCAATACCACCACACATAGCCACCAGCACAGCGGTAATTAATGAGCTTAAAACCAGCATAAGTATTCTAAAGCGCTGAACCCTCACACCTAATGTAATTGCGCTTTCATCGCCCAGTAACATAGCATTTAGCTGCCTTCTAAAGCTCAGCATTACAAACGTACACAATGTAATTACCAATAAAGGCAACCAAAGCGTAGCCCACTGCGCACGCGAAAAGCTGCCCAGTGTCCAAAATAAAATAGCGGCTACCGCCTGAGGGTCGCTCCAATAAAGCAGCAAGCTGGTAAATGCACTAAATAAAAACGACAGAGCAACACCAGCTAATAACATTGATTCTACCTGTGCACTTTGCTGCCTACCTGCAATAAGTATTAATAAACTCATAGCGAGTAAGCTACCTAATAACGCTGCTGCCGATAACATAAAACCTGCGCTAATACCTGCTAATGCCATAAGTAACACCACGCCAAATGAGGCACCCGACGATATACCAAATAAGTAAGGATCGGCTAAAGGGTTACGCGTTACCGTTTGTAAAATAAGCCCCGCAATTGCTAAGCCAGAGCCGGCTAAAAAGGCGAGTAATGTGCGTGGCATTCTTAGTTCAAAAATAATACGCGAATTAAAAGACGCATCATTTGAGAGTAAAAAGCTATTAAATACATCTTGAAGTGAGGTCTCTGCTGCGCCAAAACTAAGTGCTGCAAATAAGCTAAATAAAGCAGCTGCAGCACTGATAAATAGCGCAAGTGATTGGCGAGTATTAACTGCGCTCATATTATTCGTAACCATAAAAGTAAGTGATATGAGGGATGCTATTTCCCGACTCCGATATTTGCGGGTGGTTATTTACTTGAGCGCAGACACCAAAAACGTCGCCTAGCATGCTTTCGGTTAATACCTCACTTGGCGTGCCTGTATGTGTAATTTCACCATTTTTAATAACCACTAGTTCATCGCACATTGCAGAAGCTAAGTTTAAATCGTGAAACGATACAAACACCGTTACACCCAACGATTTAGCAAGCTCCATTACCTGTATTTGGTATTTAACATCTAAATGGCTAGTTGGTTCGTCCATTATTAACAACTGAGGTTGCTGAACTATGGCGCGGGCTATCAAGGCACGTTGCTTTTCACCACCCGAAAGTGACTCAAAGCTTTGATCGCTATGATCTGCCAACCCTACAGTGTTGATAGCTTGGGTAATTTTTTGTTTATCAATGTTAGTTACTGAGCTAAATAGCGATTTATGAGGCGTTAGCCCAAGTGCAATAACATCAAATACGCTTAAGTTAAATTGCGACGGGGTTTCTTGTAAAACAACCGCTACTTTTTTTGCGTACTCATCGCTTTTTAGCTGCCAAATATCGGTGCTGTTAAACTCTACAACGCCATCGCTGGGTTTATTAAAACGATATAAACAACGCAATAAGCTCGATTTACCTGCGCCATTGGGGCCAATTAAACCAACAAATTTACCTGTGGTTATTTTAAGGTTTATTTTTTTGAGGATCGTTTTATTGCCAATACCCCACGATACGTTTTTAACGTTTAGTAATGGTATATTTAATGGCGTTTGAGTGTGCAATAGTCAGTCCTAGACGGGATTAAACTCACTAAAATGCGATAAAAATACTAATGCACTACAAGAAAAAATGAGTAAACCCGCTCGTTAAAAGAATTTATACCAATTGCACTAAATTAGTGATTTATTATAGCGACAAATAAATAGCTTAATAACAAAGCGGAAATTATGACATATACTTGTTCTATATGAATAATTTTTAACGAAGTTAGTAAGTTATTTAATTCGCTAGAAAGATCATGTTTTTAATAAAATTGGTATTATACCATTTGTATCTGACTTAAAGCTTTGCGCTAATTACAGTTGCGGGAACAGTCGAGGACTCGCACCTCATTCCAAATGAAGCTCTATTATGGGCGGCTAAGTAAATAATTTAAAGTAAAAAAAAACCGCACTCAAAAGAGCGCGGTTAAAAAGGGAGTGTTTTAACTAATTTAGCGAATAGTTAAAACTTGTATTCCATACCTAAGCCTACGTAGTCTTGGTCAACGTTGTTGTCCATGTCGAAGCTTGAGTAAAAGCCAAATACTTTAATGTTTTTATTTAATTTGTGATCAAGACCAACTGATATTGCTGACTTATCGTCGCTGTCGTCAAAGTCCATGTCTTGGTATTGTACTTTAAATGTGTTGTTACCCATGCTGTAAGCTGCATTTAATAGATAACCATCCGCTTCTGCGCTGCCGTCAACTTTTTCTTGTGTTTGGTACATTGCACCTAACTTAAAGTTTTCAACTTTACCTTGGATTGACGCGCGTACTACATCGTAGCCATTTACTTCACTATCGGCTGCGATAGAGGCATATACTGCGCTCTTTTTAAGTGCCACGTCACCGTAAGTAACCGCCATTGAGTAACCGTTATCAGCGTCTACATCATCTTCAGCTACAAAAGTAGCAAGTACTTTAAAACCTTCGTATGAGTTTGATGAATAACTAACAGTATTCCCTAAACGGTTTTCACCTTTAAATACATTTTTAATATCGCCTTCAAGGTCGTTAAACAAGTCTAACTTACCTTGAGATTGTTTAAGCGCAGTATCGTTACGACCAATAACCACTTGGCCAAACGCACCTTTTAAACCAACGTATTGGTTACGCGCAGAAATATTGTCGTCGTTATCGCCTTTTGAATCAGCATCAGACACATCAACTTGAAACTCAAACTTATATACCGCTTCTAAACTATCATTTATTTTTTCAGAACCTTTAACACCAAGACGAGATGCATTACTTTTTATCTCAGTAAAAGATCCTTCGCCGTCATCAGATGATTGCACTGTTACATTCGCTTTACCGTAAATGTCTACATCGGCAAGTGCATTAAAAGATAAACCACTTAATAGTGCTAAGCATAAGCTCGATTTTACAAATTTCATGTTATTTCCTTGGATAATCACAAAAGACTAATTTTTAAAACTGCTGCATTTTGTCACCGCTAAATGACAGTAATATTACAATGGAAATATTAATGTCTTTTTTTATTAATAAAAATGCATTAAATTTGAAATCAAAATAACATGAAAGCCTAATAAACGGCCGAACTTACTTACTTTTCTTTAATGACAAGCTTGGGGTCATTTGCGATAGTAAATTAACTAAGGTTTCTATTAACTCTTTTTGCTCGTTGTCTCTGTGATACGCTATAAACACGTCTCGCGAGGTATTTTCTACATCTTTAACATGAAACAGTTCACCTTTTTCTAAATGCCCTTCTACCAATACTTGAGGTATAAATGCACTGCCGCCACATTGCAGTATTAAATCAAGTGCAATACGTCCTGTGCTGGTTCTAAAATAAGGCGGTGTTTTACCGGTAAACTGACGCGCATGCCAAAGTGAGAAAGTAGTTCCCCAATCAACATATACATACTGATTATCAAAAAAGTTTTCGTTCGTTGCAGTGTCGTATCCGCTTACGGGAATGATTGGCAACTCACAGATTCGCTCTACCACTAGCTCGTCTACTTTCGGTGGATCAAACAATATTGCCAAATCAAGCGTGCGCTCTAATAACAGCCGAGTGCTTTCTTGTTGTGCTTTAACTTCTGCGACTAATGACACGCCCGGCATCGCCGATACAATATTTGTTATACCAAACTGTAAAAAAGCATCCCAAATATTAGGCGTTCCTGCTAAGCTAATTTGCTTATGCATATTATCGGCAAGCGCAACATCCACTTTGGCGCGTTGCATGCCCGTAATAATCATTTGTGCATGGGGTAATAAGCGCTCGCCAGGTGCTGTAAGTTGAATGTTATTACGCTGGCGAATAAACAAATTAACACCAAGCCCTTGCTCTAATTGGCGAATTCTAAAGCTCACTGCAGACTGCGTAATATAAAGGTTTTCGGCCGCTTTACCAAAGTGACGCGTACGCACTACCTCAACGAATGTTTTTAATAAATCGATATCCAATTTTTTATCCTCACGATAAAAATAATTTGTTTAATAAATTGCCAAACTTGCATCATACTCCAGCTAATTACTAAGGTATGAGGATAAAGCTATGAGCAATAACATTTCATTACTACGCCAAGCATTTGTTAGCCAACGTCAATTTTATGATGATCAAAACTTTCCACGAGGCTTTAGCCGCAGCGGAAACTTCACCTTATTAGAAGCCAGCATACTTGAACAACACGGAGTTGTTTTAAAAGGCTTATACAGTAAAACAATTGAGCCGCAAAACGAACACCAAGAACAGTTTGTAGCAGTCGTAACTGGCTCACAAGAACCTACCAACCCAATCGAACGAGCTTGGGTAAAATACTTAAAACTAACGACCTGCAAAACTAAGTTTCATACTTTATTTGGCCGTTCAAAAATGTCGAGCCCGGCGCCGATTAGCCAAGAGTATTATTCAGAAGCGGATAATCTGTAAGTATTTAAGTTATTTGCTTTTTTGCGTTTTAACAGTTACAACTTGTATAAGCAAATATTTTTGCAAAATATATATAGGGTTGTTCCGTGACGCGAAAAATACTAATAGTTGAAGATACACCTGCCATGGCGCGAGTGCAAAAGCACATCGCGCTTAAGGCTGGTTATGAAGTTGATATAGCTGAGTCATTAGCGCAAACAAAAGAGCTTATAAGTAAAAATAGCTATTTTTGCGCTGTAGTTGACTTCATATTACCTGATGCTCCATTAGGTGAGGCAATACCTTGTACTATTAATGCAGACATTCCAACTATTGTAATGACGGGCAATATTGATAAAAAAACTCGCGACACTGTAGAAAAATACCCAATCATCGATTACATCATTAAAGAAAATAAACAAGCTTATCAGTACCTCGAAAAACAGTTACAGCGCCTGCCTCGCAACGAAAATGTAAAAGTACTCGTTGTTGACGACTCTAAATCGACCCGACGATACATTTGTAGTTTATTAGTGCGCCATAAGTATCAAATTATTGAAGCACAAGACGGACAAGAAGCGTTAAACCTGCTTGAAGCTTCACCTGATATTTCAGTTATTATTACTGATAATGAAATGCCCAATATGAATGGCGATGAACTATGTAGCGAGATTCGCCGCTTATATAGCAATGATGAAAAAGCTATTATTGGTATTTCGGGTTCTGACTCTGTAGGGCTTTCTAGTTTATTTTTAAAAAATGGCGCAAACGATTATTTGCACAAACCTTTTAATAGCGAAGAGTTTTACTGCAGGCTTAGTCAAAACGTCGATATGTTAGACCTTATAGCCACCATAAGGCGACAAGCCAACACGGATTATTTAACTAATTTACCAAATCGTCGTTACTTTTTTGAAGAAGCTGAAAAATCATTAAAGCAAATAAAACATACTAAAGGTGACGGTGCTTTAGCTATGCTTGATATTGATCACTTTAAATCAATTAACGATACATACGGACACGATGTTGGCGACGAAGTATTAAAAGGGCTCTCTATTTGCTTCAGTAAATACTTTAAAAAGCACTTAGTAGCGCGCTTAGGTGGTGAAGAGTTTGCAGTTTATTTTATAGATGCAGATAAACAAGAAGCCCTTAAACGCCTTGAAGGCTTTAGGTATTTTATAGAAATGAATAGCCAAGAGTTTAGTAAAGCTAAAATAAAATTCACCATTTCTATTGGCTTTGCAAACGGGCCTGTTTATCAAATTGATGAACTTTTAAAACAGGCCGACTTAAAGCTTTACGACGCTAAAGAATCTGGTCGTAATAAAGTAGTTAGTTAACCATTTTATTAGTTAATTATACTTCTGCGGCTGTAATAGCCGCTTTTTTACGTTTGCGTGATTGATGGTAAGAGTCCCAACTAAAAATAGCCAGTGCACTCCAAATACATGCAAATGTTACTACGCGCTCTGCATCAAACACTTCACCATAAAACACCACAGCTAGTATAAACATTAAGCTTGGCCCAATGTATTGAAAAAAGCCAAGTGTAGTATATTGCAAACGCTTAGCTGCACCGGTAAAACACAGCAGGGGTAATGTAGTTACAATACCTGCACTAATCAGTAGTACATTAGTATGCCAATCATTAGCTGGCAGGCTTGATGTTGCTGTAGGCATCATTAACCACCAATAAATAAGTGCGACAGGCAGTAATATAAGTGCTTCGAGTAAAATGCCAGGCAAGGCTTCAACCGGTAACTTTTTACGTAATAAACCATAAAGTGCAAATGATATAGCCAGTGAAAAGGCAACTACCGGAAACGAGCCAAAACTAATTAGCTGCAGCACTACACCGCTAAAGGCAAGGGCTACTGCTACGCCTTGGAACTTACGCAGGCGTTCGCCTAAAAAAAGCATACCCAGTAATACATTTAAAAGAGGATTTATGTAATAGCCCAAGCTTGCATCAAGCATGTGGTTATTATTTATAGCCCATATAAATAAACCCCAATTAAACCCAAGCAGTGCAGAGGTTATAACAAGCATAAGCAAAAGCTTAGGTTGAACGATAATGCGTTTAATTTTACCCCAATACCGTAAAACACTTACTACCAATACTAAAAACACAACCGACCAAATAACCCGATGCATTAAAATTTCAAAAGCAGAAACATGCTGAATCAACTTAAAGTATATTGGCGCAAGGCCCCACATTAAAAAAGCAAGACAAGCAAAAATAGCACCTTTACGCTGCTCAGTATCAATCGACATAATACACACTTAGTGATTTAAAAGGCCGCTAGTTTACTTGCCATACGCGTTTTATCCAACTAAATACGTGCCGGTTCCAAAAGCAATTTGAACAGACTGTTCGTTATGTAATTCCATTCTGCATACACATACTTTATTACCTGAACGAATAAGTGTTGCGCTGGCAGTAAAGCTCTCTCCTTTACCAGGGCGCAAATAATCAGTACGTAAGTCGATAGTCCCAAGCGTGGCTAATTTTGTTTGCACGCTTGTAATATCTAAATCGGTGAGTTTATCAATTACACTTGCTGCAGCGAGCATACCGCCTACATTATCAAGTACGGCTGAAATAACACCACCATGGAGTATTTTTTGCGCAGGATTACCAATGAGTACATCCTGCCACGGGAACGTAATTTTGGCCTGTTCAGGGCTTAACGACTCAACCGATATTTGTAAAAACTGGTTAAACGGCATGCCATTTACAAATAACGCGCCCACTTGTTCAATTAACATTTCTTTATTCATTATTATTCTCTATGTCAAAACAGGTAAGATGAGTAAAACATACATAGTGTAAAACTACGAGACTCCACTTAAATAATTTATCAAGTAACTCAGCTAAAGACATCTCACTAAAAAACCACTAAAATACCCGCCAATGAATACATCAACTCCACCTTCTAGCACCCTTGTGCGTAAACCCGAAACTGTCCTCAAACAAGTGTTTGGCTACAGTGAATTTCGCGACGGTCAAAAAGCAGTTATTGATGCCGCTATTAACGGCCAAGATTCGCTTGTATTACTTCCTACTGGCGGCGGAAAATCGGTGTGCTACCAAATCCCTGCTTTAGTACTCGAAGGCGTAACCATTGTTATATCTCCGCTTATATCGCTAATGCAAGATCAGGTAACGCAACTGCAAGCTCTTGGGGTAAAAGCCGCTTACGTTAATAACAGCTTAGCACGAGAAGAACAGCAATTGGTGTATCAACAGCTTCATCAGGGGCAAATTAAGCTCTTATATGTGGCGCCTGAAAAAGTATTACAACGCGAATTTTTAGAGCGTTTATCGCATTTAAATGTGAGTTTATTTGCCATTGACGAAGCGCACTGTGTGTCGCATTGGGGTCATGACTTTAGACCTCATTACTTTCGCTTAAACGAATTAAAGCAACGTTTTGCACATGTCCCAATGATGGCATTAACCGCCACCGCCGATAAAGCCACACGGTTTGATATAGTTGAGCAATTAAAACTACAACAGCCTTATATTCATACTGGCAGCTTTGATCGCCCCAATATTCGTTACACCATAGAAGAAAAATTTAAACCTATGGTGCAATTGCTTCGCTACCTAAAGGAGCAAAAAAGCCAAAGCGGTATTATTTATTGCACCAGCCGTAAACGCGTAGACGACATTGCTGAAAAGCTTGCAGATGCAGGACTAAACGCTGCCGCTTATCATGCTGGTATGAGTAACGAGCAACGACAATTTGTACAAACCGGGTTTGCCCGTGACGATATACAAATAGTGGTCGCAACCGTTGCTTTTGGTATGGGCATAAACAAGCCTAATGTGCGTTTTGTACTGCATTACGATATTCCAAAAAGTATAGAGTCGTACTATCAAGAAACTGGTCGAGCTGGGCGAGATGGACTTGCCGCAGAAGCTATAATGTATTTTGACCCAGCTGATATAGGTCGCGTAAGGCGCTTTTTTGAAGACATAGACGACGAACAACGCCGCCGCGTAGAAGAACAACGCTTTAACGCAATGGCAAGCTTTGCCGAAGCGCAAACATGTCGTCGTCAAATATTACTTAACTACTTTAGTGAATATCAACGCGAACCTTGTGGCAACTGCGATATTTGCTTAAATCCGCCAAAAAGCTTTGATGGTACGTTAGTCGCTCAGCAAGCACTTTCGTGTGTGTACAGAGCGGGACAACGTTTTGGACTTGGTTATATTGTTGAATTACTTCGCGGTGCAAACACGAGCCGCATCCGCGATAATAATCATCATGAGTTAAGTACCTACGGCATAGGTAAAGATAAAAGCAGTGAGTTTTGGCTCAGTATTTTACGCCAACTTATTCATCAAGGCTTACTTAGCCAAGATATAACACAAGGTGCGTCACTTAGATTAACAGAAGCCGCGCGTGTAATTTTAAAAGGTGAATACGCACTGCAATTAGCCGAGCCACGCCTGCAAGCCAAACACGTTTATCAAGATAAGTTAGCGCAATTTAATTACGACAAAAAACTCTTTGCTCGCCTGCGCGCACTTCGTAAAGAACTTGCTGATGCCGACGATGTGCCACCTTATGTAGTATTTAATGATAAAACGTTAGCCGAAATGGCGCAGCTTATGCCAACAAACGACAGTGAATTTTTAAAGGTCTCAGGTGTTGGTTTTACTAAGTTAAATAAGTACGGCGGCGAATTTTTAACGGCAATTCGACATTACCTAGCTACTAATTAAGAGCATTATGACCCAAATAGAATATGACCATACACACAAATGTATTTTGATTAATCCCATTGAGCTACCAAACGATGAAGACTTTGAGCTGTGGAGTACATTATTTTTACACTCAGACGAAGTAACACTCAACGAATATTCTGCAGGCGCCGATCGCCATCAAGTTCGCTTTACCTATAATCATCAAACCTTTAATTTAAACTATGAGCATTACAGCCAAAGCATCTGGATTAATGCCGAAGGTCATGAAGCTGAACACTTACTCGCCGCTTTAGCATTTTATTTAAGCTAGCTTTTAATGCCTAGCGCATAGGTCGCTGCAAACCAGCTGGCTATTAACAAAAGTGAATATGGGTAACAATTAATTAATTTCAAAATCCATACCTTTTACTTACATTATAATAACAATGATGTAAGCTGATATTACGATAGTCATTTGCTACGTAGCAGTAAGAGGTTTAATGGTGAGCAAGAAATGGATAGCACAATGTTGTATTAGTTTAACGGTTTTAAGCTTTTATGTGCCTAATACGTTCGCACAACAATCTTCAATGAAAACTGATAACTGCCTTGTAGAACAGACAGATTTAAGCACAAATAAAAACCTACGCCGAGAAGTTCAAGACAAAACAACCCTCACGCACAGTAATAGTAACGCTAAAATAGCCTCAATAAAGCTCAAGCAACTTAATGTATTTAATACTGAGCTTGAAGAGGAAAATAATGCTTTATTCCGTTTTGCTAATCGCGCTCACATTCAAACAGAGCCCGATGTCATTAATAACCTTTTATTATTCTCCCCAGGTGACAAGTACGACGCTAAAAAACTCGCAGAATCTGAGCGTTTACTTCGTAAAGAAAGCTACTTATATGATGCACAAATTAGTGCTACCGAAAACTGCGACGGCGACGTTAATGTAGAAGTGGTTACCCGTGATTTATGGACACTTTTACCTGAAGTGAACTTTAGTCGAAGCGGTGGAGAAAACAAATCGAGTATAGGTTTTAGAGAATCTAACCTGCTTGGGTGGGGTAAGCGCCTTTCTTTTTCGCGCACCACTGACAGCGATCGCAGCGGTTACTTATTTGTTTACGACGATCCGAATATTTTATCTACTCGCTACCGAGGCCGTTTAGAATACGCCGATAACAGCGACGGCAAGCGCCATTTGCTTGAGCTAACCTATCCATTTTACGCAATTGACACCCCCTTTAGTTACGGTATTTTAAGCTATTCTGAGCAGCGCGAAGAGTCACTATATAAACGCGGCGAAGAGTTTAGCGAATTTGATCAAACTACCGATTTAAACCGTGTATTTATAGGACACTCTAAAGCGCTTAATAATAATTGGACCCAGCGTCTAACGTTAGGCTATACCGATGAGCAGCATACCTTTGAAGCTATAGACACTACATTTGCACCACTTGCCGATGACAGAAGCTTAAGTTATCCCTTTATAAGCGGCCATTGGTTTGAAGATAACTACATAAAAGTACGCAACTTCGACAGTATATCTCGCACTGAGGATTTAAATTTAGGTTGGAATATTAAAAGCTTAATTGGCTATTCAGATGAGTCCTTAAGTAATGACGACAGCCGCGCGGTGTATTCTTTTAACTTTAAAAAAGCCCACTTTACTAACGATAATACTTTATGGCGTTTTAGTGCTGATATTGATGGCTATTGGAATAAAGAACAGAAAAAACTCGAAAACTTTATGGCCACCAGCCAAGTACAATATTATTTAAATACCAGTGAAGACCAATCTTGGTATGTTAAAGCCCGCGTGCAATACGCCAAAAACCTGACTGCTGATCAACAGCTTACTTTAGGTGGCGAAACAGGCCTGCGTGGTTACCCGATGGATTATCAACATGGCGATCGCAGCTTTTTAGTTAATTTAGAAAAGCGCTATTACTGGGAGTACGATTTACTGCAACTATTTAAAGTGGGTGGCGCAGCTTTTGTAGATGTAGGCAGAGCATGGTTTAACGATGAAGATAACGGTGAAAATGCACATGTATTGAAAAATGTAGGCGTTGGTCTGCGTTTGGCACCGAGTCGCGCAAACTCAGGAACCATGATCCACATTGATATTGCCGCCCCTGTTGATAGCTACGATGATGTAGACTCAGTCCAGTGGCTAGTAAGCGTTAAAAACACTTTTTAAATAATACAAACACGTTAAACTAATACCAATTGCATTAAATTGTTATGAAAGTTCAGGACCTAATGTGGAAATAATAGAAGTTTTAGAATTGTTTGCATCACAATATAAGTTAGTTGTAACTATAATCGCTATTTTGGTTTTCCCTCTTCTATTAAAAATAACCAAAAAACTACTCGAAAAAGCGATTAAAGGCAAAGTAGATTTGCACCGAAAATACCGTGCAGAGCTTTTACTAAAAATTATACTCGCCTTTGTAGTACTGTGTTTGGTTTTAGTATTTTGGGGTATAGAGCTGCGTGGTTTATTGGTTTTAGGCTCTTCTTTATTTGCCATGTTAGGGGTAGCGCTTTTTGCCGCTTGGTCATTATTGAGTAACCTCACCGCATTTTTACTGATGTTTATTCAAAACGATTGCCGCGTTGGTTATTGGGTACGAATTATTGATGGTGCGAATCATGTTGAAGGGCGCATTGTTGAAATGGGCTTAATGAATGTAGTACTTGAACATATTGATGGGCACCGTGTAATTTACCCTAACAATTTATTTGTGACCCGTCCTGTCATGGTTTTAAATAAAGAACCAAAGCCAACTAAAACCCCTGTTATAAAGCGTATTATTGGTCCTAAAAAAACATAGTTTAAAAAAACATATTCACAAAAAAGCCGCAGTAGTCAAAATACCTACTGCGGCTTTTTAATGCTTAACTAACCACAATTAAGACTAGGGCGCGTTGATCTTCGATGGTTAAATTTGCAGCAGTATGTTTGGTTTTTAAGCAAGTCAGAGCCTATGAAGTGTGGTTACTCCCCATAAATAGGCGATAACGCAGCATAAATGCCAAACATGCGCTGCCCTTCGGGTTCTGCCTAGGGGCGATAAACTCTTTGTTACTCGGTTTTTACTTAGCCCACTAGGTTACAAACCTCGCGCCGCGATTTAATCGCCCCTAAATTGAACAAATTTCAATCCGCAAAGTTAAACACGCCCTAGCTATTAGTTATTTAGTTCAGCTGTTTTAAGCTCGTCATCTAAATCATTTATCTCATCAATAAAGTTCTCTAGTTGCTGTTCTACTAAACTATTGTCGTTTGCAAAGTAAGCAAGGTGGAATACCGCATCACCTTCATTTACCAATGGCATCGTTTGCTGACCAATAACAATACCGCCTTTAGGCGCTAAAAGCTCAAGTTCAGAATCCCCTAGAGGGCTACTTATATATGCAAGCACTTGCCCTTTAGTTACATGCTCCCCTAGTGATACTTGTGCACGTACAATGCCATCAACCTCTGCACGTATCCAACTAGTAGAACCTGCAATAATAGGATCTGGTAACTTTTTAGGGCGCTTGCCACGGATCATTTTTAAATGACGCATAACATAATCAACGCCCTGCACACCTGCCGCAATAGCGATAGGGTCAAAGCGTAGCGCTTCGCCTGCTTCATAAGTAATAACAGGTATACCTAAGTTTGCGGCTTCACTGCGTAATGAACCATTACGAAGGGATGCATTTATAACCGCCGGCGTACCAAATGCTTTAGCCATTTCAGCGGTTGCTTCATCTTCTAAATTAGCGCGAATTTGCGGTAAATTAGTACGATGAATAGCGCCAGTATGCAAATCAATAATGTGAGTACAATGTACTGCCACTTGATTAAAAAACATATAAGCCATACGCCCAGCTAATGAACCACGTTCAGAACCTGGGAAGCTGCGATTCATATCGCGTCTATCTGGTAAATAACGCGATTTGTGAATAAAGCCAAACACATTCACAATAGGCACAGCGATTATTGTTCCACGCAGTTGGCTTGGATCTATTTTAGCAAGTAACTGACGCACAACTTCAACACCATTTAGCTCATCACCATGAATAGCCGCACACACCATAAGCACAGGGCCTTCCATTACACCGTTAACCACTTCAATAGGAATATTAAGTGGTGAATGGGTGTAAAGCTTAGCTGCTTCTAAGGCAAGCGTTTTACGCTCGCCTACGCCTACATTTTCTCCTAATAAGGAAAAAGGACGGTTAATTTTAACCTTTGCCACGTGTTGCTGTTCCTTTACTTGAGGCATTTTTTTCGATGAAATCAATCACCATACCTGCAATATCTTTACCTGTTGCTATTTCAATGCCCTCTAAACCCGGTGATGAGTTAACTTCCATCACAAGTGGCCCACGAGATGAGCGAAGTAAATCAACTCCCGCTACATTTAAGCCCATTGATTTAGCCGCTGCTACTGCCGTTTTACGTTCCTCTGGAGTAATGCGAACTAATGTAGCGCTACCACCACGGTGAAGGTTAGAGCGGAACTCACCTTCTTGTGCTTGGCGCTTCATTGCTGCGATTACTTTGTCGCCTAGTACAAAACAACGTATGTCTGCACCACCCGCTTCTTTAATATATTCTTGAACCATAATATTGGCTTTTAAGCCCATAAACGCTTCAATAACACTTTCAGCTGCTTTGCGTGTTTCAGCAAGTACAACACCAATGCCTTGTGTGCCTTCAAGTAATTTAATTACAACAGGTGCACCGCCTACCATTTCTAGTAAGTCTTTTACGTCATCGGGTTTGCTGGCAAAACCTGTTACTGGCATACCAACGCCTTTGCGCGAAAGTAACTGAAGTGAACGTAATTTATCGCGCGAACGAGAAATAGCGACTGATTCGTTTACAGGATAAACACCCATCATTTCAAACTGACGAAGTACCGAACAGCCATAAAATGTAACCGATGCACCAATACGCGGGACAATTGCGTCAAATTCTTTTAAGTTTTCACCGCGATAGTGAATTTCTGGTTGCTCAGAGTTGATATTCATATAACAACGCAATGCATCAATCACTTTAACTTCGTGGCCGCGTGCTTCTGCTGCCTCAATTAAGCGACGTGTTGAATATAGCTTTCTGTTACGAGATAAAATACCGATTTTCATAGTTAAACCTTACGACCTAATAGTTGAGATAAAGCCGGGTCAACGACTATACGATTTTCCATGGCTGTACGCCCTAATAACATTCTAAACTTCATTGTTGCACGGCTTGTTAAAGTAAGCTCGATAGGCCAGCTATGCTCGCCTGCATGTAATGTAGTTTCTATAAAGTAGCGTAGCTCTTTTTGCCCACTTGAGCTGGTTACGTACTTCATTTTTTTAACTTTTGCATTGCAAGTGACTTGCGTTTGTTCATCATCTTGCAGTGGTTGGGCCGTAAATTTAACCCATTTTTCTGAGTCAACTTCGTATTCTTCAATGTTAATTGCATGAATACATGAAGTGCGAGCGCCAGTATCAATTTTTGCTTTTATCTCGTTAATACCAAGCTCAGGTAAACTTAACCACTCACGCCAACCAACTGTGATCTTTGCTGTCATAAATGTGCCCTTAATAAAAAAGTGACTTATACGCTACAGACCAAAAAACACCAACGAAATAAATTTATCTAGTCGATTAGTAAATTAAATTGATCTTTTTAAGCAACTGGTCACACAATGCACGCCTTGCTAAGCCGTACTTTAATGCCACTTTGCTCAACACAGAGGCTCTGCATATATTTTGCTATTTAAGCTTAACTTATTAAAAGTAAAGGTAAGCCTGTAAGCAACTAAGTAGATACACTATAGTTAACAGTATTAAAAATACACTATTATGAGAACTAATTATGATTAATGGTTTACTACATGCACTTGTACTTGATGGACAAGGCGGCGCTCGTCCTATTGGAAGCACTAATGAGCTAAATAGCTGGCAACCAAGCCAAGGTAAACTTTGGGTGCACATGGATTATAGCCAAAGTGAGGCAGTTGAATGGCTCAAGGCACAGCCTCATTTAAACGATTACGAACTAGAGTCTTTAATTGCTGATGAAACACGCCCACGTATTACGGCTACAACTAACGGGCACATGTTATTTTTACGTGGTGTAAATTTAAATCCAGCACAAAGCCCTGAAGACATGGTTTCAATTCGTTTATTTATTAGCGAAGACATTCTTATTACTACCCGTAAGCGCCGTTTATTATCGGTGCAAGATACGCTCGCCTGTTTAAATGAAAATAAAGGCCCATGCAACATTTCTGAATTAGTGTGCTCTATTACACAAAAATTAACCTCACGTATGCAAAGCGTTATTGACTCACTAGATGAAACACTCGACGAGTTTGAAGAAGAAATAGATGAACCAAGTAAAAAGTTTGACAACCAAGGCTTATCACAATTGCGACGCCAAACTATTGCCTTAAAACGTTATTTAAAACCGCAAAAAGAAGCCCTTAGCTCAATGGTAAATAACCACTACCTATGGTTATTAGATGACGATAAAGCAAAACTTAATGAAACCACTAACTTATTAATTCGTTATCTTGAAGAGCTAGATAGTTCGATTGAGCGTGCGCAAATTATTCAGCAAACAATCACTAACCAAGTTTCTGAGCAGTTAAACCAGCGAATGTATGTTATGTCTGTAGTGGCAGCACTTTTTTTACCACTGGGCTTTTTAACGGGGCTTTTAGGTGTAAACGTAGGAGGTATTCCTGGTACAGAGAGCCCTTATGCGTTTAGTGCTTTTGTCATATTTTTAATTGTGCTCACTGGCGGTATTGGTGTGTATTTTAAAAATAAAAAATGGCTGTAAATTAAAACGCATATTTAATATGGCCACTCAATTGAGTGGCCATAATTAAGTGGCTACTTAGTTTGTTTGACGGGTATAAGTAACATTAGTCATTGTTACTTTTGATTGGGTAATGCCTAAATCTTCAAAGCAATTTTTGAATGAATTAGAGTTACCTGCTTCACCGCATTTATCTAGAGTATTTGGATCTTGAGACTGTAAGTAGTTACCAAACTTAAAGTAAGATTCAGAATCATCTTCTACAGGAATACCAAACGAATTACCTAGTGCACTTACATCTACATCGCCGTAATTATTTACCACTCGCAAGTTAAATGACTCACCGCTTGTAATAGTACCTAGCGCAAATTTTTCTTCATTGCCACTGGTATTACGCAAACGAACATAGACATCAAAAATGCCATTACCCGCTACGCTGTCGTTAAAACCTGATTCATCAGTATCTGAAACATACACTTTAGAAATAGTCCCAGTATCGCTGGCGTGGTGCTGTGAAATAATTGTTTTACCGCCATCAGACATTTCAACTTTTACAGTTGCTTCAAATACTTCGTAAGACTGTGTCATGGCAACACGCAAGCTTTCTTTTACCTTGTACTCATGACGCCAGCCATTCCCGTTAGGCGTAATATGCTGTGCCTCCAAAGGTACAAACACTAACGTACTATCGTTAACTAACGGGTTAGGGCTATCCCCTTCTAAATCAAAAACACTACCACTTGTAATGCTGCTTGGAATCGTTGTACCGTCTCCAGATCCTGCACCATCATCAGTGCCACCGCCATTATTACTGCCCTCAACTAATGTAAAATTATCAAAGCGTACATCACTTGAGCTATTGTAATGCTTAGCAAATACTTGCAGTGAATTGGTATTCGCTGAAGTAAACGTTTTAGTTACCTTAGTCCAAGACGATACATCAAAGGTTTTGTTTTTAAATAAACCGTTTAAGTCGTTAACCCCAATCTGCCCTTTACCAAGTACATAAGCACTTAACGTATATTCAGTGTTTGGCTGAATATTTACTAATTGATAAACACGTGCAGGACTACCCTGAATTTTTAACGATTTAGATCCGCTATATGCATCAGATGAAATAGCCGCTGGCTCAGTTTCGTTCCAACTACTAAAACCGCTTTCAAAGCCAGGGTTATTAATAGTTGCAGCGTGAGATAACGCTGAGGTTGCAGTAATTGCAGTGCAAATAAACAATTTCTTGTGGTTAATCATTATCTTTATTCCTTTAAACCTGAACATAAAAACAACCTAACTACTTAGGTTAGTGAAATTCACTAACACTTAGATCTTACCGCTATACAGGTTTTTAATTGTGTATGAATAGTAATGGTAATTTAAATGGCAAATAAAACTTACCAGTTAACATTACCAAAAGTATACCCGAAGGCGGGGTAAAGGTTATATTTACTGTTACCAATATGTCAACACTGTGTGGTACAGCAAATAAGTATTAATTACATCTTTATTACTACTTAAAAAAAATTAAATTCCAATTTAATCAACACATTAGATTTTATTGAGTAACGAATTAATTTTTTAAAAATAAATTTTAATTTCAGACATAAGTACTAAAAAATAAATAACACTGCTTACCAATAATTATGGGTAATATTAATTTAGTATGAATAAAAAAATAAAAATAGAGATAAATTCAAGGGTAATTTTAAATTGGTAATAACCGCATTTAAATTGGTAATAACAATATTTAAATTAGTAATGTGCATTTTTGATTTATATAGAGGCTAGTGAGTGTATTTAAAGCTTAAATAGGGGGTAAAACTAAAAAAGCGAGCATTATTAAATGCTCGCCTTTACTATTTTTCTAATGCTGGGTAATTAATTACTCTTGAAAGTAAGTACCCCAACCGTCGTATTCAACGTCGCACTCAACGGCTAGTTGCGCTAGCTTATCAACGTCTTCCATAATAACGTCTACGTCTAGCTCAGCTTCAACTACAATGTCAAAGCTCCAAATTTTACTGCCATCTTCAAGCTCAAGCTCTGCTGGCTCTTCAACATCGTAGCCTAATTTAAAAGCAGCCAATGCAGCTTGCTCTAGTTTAGGGAAGTCTTCACACACAAAATGGTGTTCTACTTCATAAAGTATTTCAGGATCTGATCCATCTTCAAGTAGTGAACTTACGATGTCTTCACTTATTTCACGCCAGTTTTCCATTATTTTTCTCTCACTTGAGCATCTAATTCAGTTATTTTAGCAGCCATAATGCTATGCACGCTTTTAGCATGCTCACGCGCGCTAATTTCTTTATCAAGCGGTATAGGCGCTAACATTTCGATGTAAATTGTACCATTATCCCAACGATTTAGCTTAATGGTTTTATGTGTTGTATTCATACATACCGGAATTATGGGTACATCTGCGCTCATTGCGGTGTGAAAAGCACCTGTTTTGAACGGTAGCAACCCTCTTCCATAGCTTCGTGTGCCTTCTGGAAACATCCATACAGATAAGCCATTATTTTTAATTTTTTCGGCTGCTTTGGAGATAGTTCCCGCTGCTTTGGAGCGATTCGATCTGTCTATTAATATATTACCCGACAACCAATAAAGCTGACCGAAAAATGGGATCCACTTTAAGCTCTTTTTCCCCAAACTTACGCAGTTTTTAGGCACCATTGCAGGCACTGTAAATAAGTCGTAGCTATTTTGATGATTAGCAACATAAACTGCAGGGCCTGCATCAATTGCATCTTTATGACGTATTAAAACTAATTTAACGCCAATCATTTTAGCCATTGAGCCAAACCAGCTCGCTATAATATGTACATTATTGGGATGAAATGGTCTTATAATCGAAAGTAATAAACCAAAAATACAACTGAATAATATAAACATCAGCATAATAAAAACGCGTATAACAGCTAGCAAATGAGTTTCTCCAAAGATCAATTATGATTATTATAGCGTTATTTTGTGACACAGACGAGTCAATAGCGCACAAGTGTATTGAATCGCCCCGAGTTCATCGGAGACCAGTTTGTTTAAGTCAGGCCACTTTACCTGACTCGTTTAAATTATCATAGTAGTCTGTTT
>NZ_WTKX01000036.1:0-35434 GCF_011378755.1 Pseudoalteromonas sp. Z1A2
ATGAAACAGACTACTATGATAATTTAAACGAGTCAGGTAAAGTGGCCTGACTTAAACAAACTGGTCTCCGATGAACTCGGGGCGATTCACTCCCCTTATTAGTGAAACTTTAATCCTACTTAAAAACCAAGAATCGATTCAACAAGCTCAGCAACGTAATTTATACAACAGTGTGCAAAGTGCCGGTAAACAATTACAAAAAACCAAAGGTTTACCTGACGATACTCGTAGGACTCTAAGAAATTTACTCGATCACGAGATTAATAACGTTCATTCAACTCATGGTTACATTCCGCTACTTGATCAACTTATTAGCTTTTATCATGAAGCGTTGCTTACCAAGCAAGACCCTCAAGTTGATCAGCAGCGCCCAGTAAAACAGGCGCGTGCAAAAAAACTACTTGAGCTCGCAAATGAACTTATACTTGAAGAAGAAGCTACGCTACAAATTAATAATATAAAAAATAATATTACAGAAAGTGACTCAATCGATTCATTACTCGATGTTGCAATTAGTATTATTGATGTAGTGGTAAAAAATATAAGTAAAGAGCGTAAATCCGCGCAAAGCTTTTTAGTTTCATTAAATCAAACCCTCGAAGATCTTCATAACTCTATCGTCTCAACTAGCAAGCACTCTGAGTCTATGGAAGTTGAGTTTGACTCACTTAATAAAAGCATTGAACTAAAAATAAAAAATCTTAATGAGCAAACGCAAAAAGCTACATCAATCTCATCTTTAAAAGAACTCGTAGATAACGAATTAAAATCAATAAGCGAAGATTTTATAGCAAAAGAAAAGTTAGAACGAAAAGACAGAGAAATGCTTAGCGCTAGTTTTAATGAAATAAATACTCGAATTGTTACTTTAGAAGATAAGTTAACAACGTATAAAAAACGCTTAAACGAACAGCGCTTTAAAAGCTTACTAGATGGGCTTACAAAACTGCCTAACCGGGCTGCATTTGACGAACGTTACAATCACGAAATGCATTTGTTTAATGTGCAGCCATCAGATGTTACGCTTGCAGTTATTGATGTTGACCACTTTAAATCTATCAATGATAGATTTGGCCACACCGCAGGTGATATTACCTTACAAGTTATATCAAAAGCGTTGCAAAAATCGGTAAGAAAGTCTGATTTTATAGCGCGTTATGGCGGTGAAGAATTTGTACTATTAATGCCAGGTGTGTCGCTAGAAAACGCAACATTACCCCTGGATAAAGTAAGAAAGGTAATTAAAAATATACCTTTTAAATTTAGAGAAAAACAAATTGAGATCACTATTTCGGTAGGTGCAACTCAATTTAAGAAAGGCGATACCCTATTAAAGGCATTTGATAGAGCTGATGATGCACTTTACGAAGCCAAAAATTCAGGGCGAGATAGACTTTGTACCAGTAAATAATGTCATAGCTATTATAACTTTTATGACAAGTAGTTTTACGATTTAGTAGTAGGAGCACGTCTATGTTAATACAGTTAAACCCAACTGGGGTTTTAGATTTACTGTCGCAATTAGAAGTTGATTTATTAGAGCAATCGTCTGCTAGTGAGCGTTATAAATTATTTAGAAACTGCGTACTTGCAGTCCTTAATGTAGGTAGTCATACCGACGACAGTAACGATATATACAACAAATACAAAGATTTTGATATTCGTTTAGTAAGCCGCGAACGAGGTATTAAAATTGAACTTGAAAACCCACCCGAAACCGCATTTGTTGATGGCGAAATAATTACCGGTATTCACGAACATATATTTTCTGTTATTCGTGATATTTTGTTTATTTGTCAAAAATACGAAAAAGATTTAAAAGAGCAAAAAGCCATAACCCATATGGTGTTCGATATGCTCAGAAATGCAGGTGCACTGCGTGTTAAAAGCGAGCCTAACATGGTTGTTTGCTGGGGCGGACATTCAATAAACGAGGTTGAATATAAGTACACAAAACAAGTAGGTTACGAACTTGGTTTACGTGGATTAAATATTTGTACCGGTTGTGGCCCTGGTGCCATGAAAGGCCCAATGAAAGGCGCAACTATTGGCCACGCAAAGCAACGTAACACCGATAATCGCTACTTAGGTTTAACAGAGCCAAGCATTATTGCTGCCGAGCCACCAAATCCTATTGTAAACGAACTCGTTATTTTACCTGATATTGAAAAACGCCTTGAAGCTTTTATTAGAACAGCTCACGCAATTATCATTTTTCCTGGTGGCGCAGGTACTGCTGAAGAGTTGTTATATTTATTAGGCATATTGTTGCACCCAGATAATACTAAGCAATGTTTACCTGTTATTTTAACAGGCCCCAAACAAAGCGAGGCGTACTTTAAAGAGCTATGCGAGTTCGTTGAAATGACACTTGGTAAGGAAGCGTTGGATAAGTTTGAAGTAATTATTGATAATCCTGAATTAGTCGGTCAAAAACTAAAGTCATCGATGGCTAATGTTCGTGATTACCGTAAAAGTGAAGGTGATGCTTATTACTTTAACTGGACATTAAAAATAGATAACGACTTTCAACAACCTTTTGCACCAACACATGAAAATATGGCAAGTTTAGATTTACACCTTGATCAGCCTAAACAGCTACTCGCGGCTAATTTGCGTAGAGCTTTCTCTGGTATTGTTGCTGGTAATGTAAAAGACGAAGGCGTTAGAGCCATTAAACAAAACGGTCCATACATTTTAAGTGGCGAACCTGCCCTTATGACAAATATGGATAAATTATTACAGGCATTTGTTCTTCAAGGTCGCATGAAGCTCCCTGGTAGTAAATATGTTCCATGTTACAAAATAAAAGCATGAGTTTTATAGTTTGAAACCCCATTTACTTCTTATAGATGCGCTTAATTTAATTAGGCGCATTTACGCCGTTGACGCGAATCAAAAACATCATAGCGACGAGCAAATGATACAAACGTGCTGTGCACGTGTAGCCCACGCCTGTAAAAAGCTTTTAGATACGAGTAATGCAACCCATGCCATTGCTGTGTTCGATGGTGACAAAAGCTGGCGTTATCATTTTTATAAAGACTACAAACATTCACGCGCGCCAATGCCCCAAGTATTAAAAGATGCTCTATTGCATTTTAAAGCCGCAATTGAAGAAACAGGTATTGTAGTATTTGAGCCTATTAACGATGAAGCTGATGATATTATTGCAACGCTTGCCTTTAAGGCATCAAATAATCAAATAACGAGCACTGTTGTTTCTACTGATAAAGGCTTTTTACCTTATATTGGCCCTTACATTACAGTTTACGATTACTTTAAAAAGCTCTATCTAGATGAGACAAGTATAAAAGAGCGTTTTGGTGTTGAGCAAAATAAACTCGTTGATTTTTGGGCATTAGCGGGCGATAAAACAAATGATATTCCGGGAGTTAAAGGAATAGGTACTAAATCTGCGCAGCAAATAGTTAATAACTATAACTCAATTGAACAAGCAGCCGAAGATGAGTCTCTAAGCCCGAGTATTAAAGCAAAGTTAGCCGCTAATATGGATATGTACGTAATTTCAAAGCACTTGGTTAGTTTACGCACCGATATAAATTTAGGTTTTAGTTTAAAGCAGTTAAGACTTAATTAGTCGCAAGTTAATAGCCTCTAAACATTACAAAACGTATACTGATATTAGTTACCGGAGTCAGAGTAAGCCATATTGAAAAAATTTATCCGATATTTAATTTTAGGTTTAGGGCTATATGCACTGATAGCTGCATTGGTGATTACCTTTTATAAAGACGATCCTCAAGCTATGATTTGGCAAGACCGAGAGGCTTTCAATAAACGTTACATCGAAAAACTATCACTTGAGCAGCCAACAACACTAAATAGTGTTCTTGATTACTTAGGCAGCCCCGATCTTACTTATGCCAAACGAGAAGGTGAACAAGTATTTCAGATAGTTTTTTATCGTACACAACATAAAACATCTGACGGTATTACCACTATGGATGAATGTACTGGCCTATTATTTAAAAATGGGCAGCTGTTTTTATGGGGCCCGAGTGCATACAATAAATACCAAGAACAAAATTAGGTGAAGGTTTAATGGATGAAGCTGTTTCAACTACCTTAGAGCAGCTGCTTAATAATACGCAGCTGTTTTTAAGTTATTATAACAATAAACAAAAATGGACAGCTCTATATCCAATGGCAAGTAAGCTAGCTGAGCAATATAGAGTGCTCTACAACAAACAGCCATTCGCATTACAATCCCGATTAACGCTTTATAATCCAAGTTATTCTTATGCAACAAATTTAGTTGTTAGTCAGAGCGTCATAACTGCTGCCCTGTGTAAATCTCAAAATTATAATAGTGCCTTAAGTGAGCTATACATAGCCGCTACACTCATTGAACATTTATGTGTTGGAGCGCAATTAAACAAGCTTTGCGAGCAAACACCTTTTCAAGATTCTGATAAAAAAATTTGGAAAATGCGTCATCAGTTAGCAGCAAAAGTAATGTTAGCTAGTGGCGATTCAGCAAAACCTGTTATGCAGTTACTAGCTAAATTAAATAAGTATAAACAAGCATTGGTAAGTGCTCCTAAAATAATGCTTTACGATGGGGGCATAACGCTGATTGCTCTAGCAAATATTATTAGCATGAACATTACGAGCAACACGGCTAATAAACATATTAGCTTATATAAAGCACTTACCGATTTGTACATTCGCACGCCTAACTTGTTCGCACTGCAATTAATTAAATCACTAATAGCGCATTTAGGGCCATTATTACCGGGAAGCCGCGTTTTATACGCTGAGCAAACCATGATTTATTTAGCAACTGATGCACAACAACGGCATGTTTTAATTAGTACAGAAAATCCAAATAAATTAACCTGGTATAGAGTAAAAGCAACGCTTAACGATAATCCAAAACAATGGCATTGCACTGATAAAACCATTAGCTTTAAAGTATTTAACAGTGAACATGTAAAACCACAAAGTGAGCTTGAGGTTGATAAGGCACAATCTTTACTTGAGCTAATAAGTAATATTAAGTTACAGCATGAATACAGCTATAAAGGATTAAGCCTACTGATGGCGCCTCACCCTCTTGTAATTGCTAATTTATGCGAGGCTGTAAAACCATATAATAAAGAACATCAGCCCGCAAAAGACTTAAAACATAGTTTATCTATGGTCGGTTATTATAATGCACCTGCAATAATTCAACGGGTTGTTTTTGAACAATTAGTTAATGTTACCCCACATCCATTGCAAGCCTACGTGACTAACAGATTAAATGGATTAGTAAAAATAATGGCTTTATTGGTTAGTAAAAATGATCACGACCAGTTTGAGCACATCACTTTACCTTTATACGCTTACGCCCATTTTTTATTAACGCAATGCAGTACACAACTTTCTCGTAAAACACAGATTGACGACACACCAAATAAAACATTGAGTGCCCCTATTTGCTCATTTTTTGGGGTAAATTCAATTAGCACCGAACAACTAACGCAACAGCTTACTCATTTATTGAGTGATAACCCATGGACTGCAGCACTCTTAGAGGCAGAGCAAACACCTAAAAAGCACTTAACTGAGGCCCATAAACTTTGGATCACACTTAAGATTGTTGCTCAAAACGTGTTTAAACCTGAACTTTCGCTAACTCCGTGGCAGCAGCAAACGTTAAATGAACAGCTAAAAATACTCAAGTGGCATAACCAAGCTGATTTTTATCAACAATTAGAATCTCTTGAGTTGTTTAATAGTATTTAGTTTATTAGAAGCTATTTTATGTCTTTATACCCATTATAACTTTCGTGTATACCCAGTATTTTTTGTATAAACTAGCAAAATGGGTGATAAATTGGTATAAATGCGCCCTTAAATTTTCAAGCACGTTCACATAAATGTACTAACAAGCGGTTACTCTCTCAGAGTAATAATTTATGTGCAAATCAAACTCTTTAAAGGAAAAGTCAATGGCCAAACAAACCATCACAGTGATCAAAGGCGACGGCATCGGTCCGAGCATTATCGACTCAGCACTTGAAATATTAAAAGCCGCAGGTTGCGACTTTGATTATGAATTTGTTGATGCTGGCCTAGCTGCACTTGAAAAAACAGGTGAGTTATTACCGCAAGAAACAGTTGATACAATTGCTAAAAACAAAATCACTCTTAAAGGCCCATTAACTACGCCTGTAGGTGAAGGTTTTACATCTATTAACGTAACACTTCGTAAGCAATTTGGTTTATACGCTAACGTACGTCCAGTTAAATCATTTGTTGGTACTAAAGCACGTTACGACGATATTGATATCATTACTATTCGTGAAAACACGCAAGGTATGTACTCAGGTGCTGGCCAAGTAGTAAGTGAAGACGGTAATGAAGCAGAAGCAAAATCGATAATTACGCGTGAAGGCGCAGAAAAAATCGTAACTTTTGCATACGAGCTAGCGGTACGCGAAGGTCGTAAAAAAGTAACTGCAGTTCATAAAGCTAACATTTTAAAATCAACATCTGGTTTGTTTTTAAAAGTAGCACGTGAAGTAGCTGAGCGTTACCCACAAATTGAATCAAATGAAATGATTGTTGATGCAACATGTATGAAGCTAGTAATGACACCTGAAGAGTTTGACGTAATTGTTACGACTAACTTATTTGGTGATATTTTATCTGACCTTTGTGCTGGTTTAGTTGGCGGTTTAGGTATGGCTCCAGGTGCTAACATTGGTGAAGACGCTGCAATTTTTGAAGCTGTACACGGTAGTGCACCAGATATTGCTGGCAAAAACCTAGCTAACCCAACATCTGTAATTTTAGCGTCTATTCAAATGCTTGAGCATTTAAATATGGGCGATACTGCAGAGCGTATTCGTAGTGCTGTTGCTGATGTAATTAAATCAGGCGACCGTACAACTCGCGATTTAGGTGGCAGCCACGGTACAACTGATTTCACTCAATCAGTAATTGACCGTTTATAATTAATATTTGTTATTAATTTAAATAGCCCGCTAATTTAGCGGGCTTTTTTGTGTTTGCTAACTGCGTTTACTAACCTAGTGTATTTATGCAGGTTAGTATTAAACCTAAATAAACTTAACAGTAATAATCCTAATAAACCCGTCAGTGATCCGCCACTTGAACCCGAACTACTTTGTTGTTTTTGTACAGTAGCAGATAACTCTTGAGTAAAAGTATCATTGGTTTGAGTATCAGTAACATTCAACGTTACGTTATAAGTCCCGTCAGCTTGATAAGTATGCCTTGGGTTTTGTAAATTTGATAACGCACTGCCATCACCAAAATCCCAACTGTAAGTATAACTATTAAAGCCGCCGGTTACTTGGGCATTAAATTGTGCGCTTAAATCACTAACTGTAGCGTTTGCGTTTATGCTAAGCGGAACATTAGCAGTTACATCAATCGCTTTTGATTGTTCAGTGCCGTCGTCATCTGTCACTGTAAGCGTTACTTGGTAATCGCCAGAGTACAAATAATTATACGTAAGCGATTGAGTCGCTAAAGTACTTCCATCTCCTAGCTGCCAATTATAAGTATACGGTGCGACTCCACCTGTAAGCGATGCCTCAGCTGTTAAAGTTCCTTGGTTTATTTCATATTCAATTTCACTTACAGTTAATGGTTCAACTAATGTAACTTGTGCTACAGCTACTTGCTGTGAAGTACCATTATCTGCCATAAACTCAACGTTATAAGTGCCATAGTCTTGGTATTCATGAGTAGGCGTTAACTCTGTGCTGGAGCTCCCGTCGTCAAAACTCCACGTAAATTTGTCCGCTGGAGTAAGTGCAAAACCTTCTACACTAAAATTAACGGTTAAACCGTTTTTAGTAAAATTAATTCCCTTAGTAACATCGTAAGTAAGCTCTACTTCTATATCTTCACTGTCTGTTGACTGGCTTATAATACTAAACCCAAAACCAACCTGTGGAAGCACAACACCCGATGGTTTTTGCGCTGCAAAGCTATAATCGGTTTTATCAGTAAACCCGGTGATAGCTGATAAATCATCATCACCTAACCCTGCCCTTTGTTGATATAGGCTAAAAGCAGCATCACGTATTTGAATTGCTGAAGCTGCCGGAGTTTGCGTACTGCCCTTATTTATTGAACGCTGATCGGCATCTACCACTAATGCAAAACCACTGCCTGGATGCTCGGTAGTATTATTATCTGCTTGAGATTCATTGCTGTACCACAATAATAACCCCGGTGAGTACTGCTCTGCTTGCAAACTACTGTCAACGCCTGTGTATGAACGCAGTTGTAAATAGTAATGTGATGGCGATGCATATGTGTAACTACCAACTTTTTCAAAGCCATTAAACACAGTGTTAACTTGATCTTGTGCATTATTTTGCCAAATTAAAGTATCACTTTGCTCAATGCGCATATCATCAACAACAAAACCATAATAATGTGTGTTCGCATCTGTTATGTATTCAATTTTTAAATCAATTGTTTGCCCAGCATAAGCTGATAAATCAAACTTATGGGTCAAATAGCCGTTAGGTTGCTTAGCATCACTATTAAGAAATGAATCACCTGAGATATACGGACCAATATCACCGTAGAATGGATTAAGCGCTTGCGTATAATTACTCGCGATTGGCTCGCCATCTACTTTTACTTGAACTAAATCGTAATCGCGCTCAATACTGTAATAAGCAATAAAGCTTAAAGTAAGTGTCTCAGTTGTGCTTGGTAGCGCTATTGTATTAGCTAAGCTGTTGCTAATATTGTCGCCCGTATTTGAATAGTATTGAAAATCACCTTCTACTGGAGCCCTAAATTTTTCGAGCCTTGGTGGTAGTGATATTTTTATTTGATTTTGCTGTTGTGAAGTACTCGCAGTATTAATTAATGTTTGCTGTGAGTTAGCCTCTATCTCATCCATATCAAGCGTAAGCTGGTTAACCCAGTTACCCTGGTACCGCTTTTGTAAATATTCAAGCGCATAAGGGCTAAACATAACTGGCTCTGAGCCTCTTGGCGAACCAGCCCAACTTCCTGTCGACATAACTGACCAAGACGCGACAGGCTCACCTACCGTGTTAGATTGTAAGTCGTATTCATCTAATAATCCTAAATCATGCCCAAACTCATGCACAACCACACCAATCCCGGCATCAATAGGGTTAATGGTATAACCAAAGAGCTTAATGTTGCTGCCTGCAATCTCGCTCGGCCCGCTATTTTCATCAAATACATAGTAGCGGTGCGACCAAATAGCATCGGTGCTTAGGTAACCGCCACCCGCTTCTTCGCCAATACTTGAATGAAATACCATTACATGGTCAATAATGCCATTAGGTTCATTAAGGATACCGTCGCCATCAATATCATCTAAATCAGTTAAGTCATAATCCGCTAAATTAATATTAAACTTTGCAACTGCTTTCTCCACAGCCTCTTTAATTAAAGCGGGCGCATTTATATCCCGTGTACTGCCTTGGCGCTCACCATATATTTTTGCATTGCTATTAGCGGTTACCCAACCATATACCTGCCCGCTAAAGTTTAAGCTATTTCCCGAAGCCGCTTTATAATAATCAGCAGCCGTTTTTAAGCTTTGTCCATCAGGGCCTGTATAACCTTGAGTATTAAAAAGCATTTGCTGATAGTGCTCAGTTGAATAATCAGCGTAAAACATATCTGTGTCTTGCTCTACAAGTTGATTGTCGTCATGTTTAAGATCAGGAAAATCAATTAAAATAGCTAACACTTTTACATCATCAACGCTTTGATCTGGCACTAGCGACGTTGAAAAAGCGACCTGTTTTTTATTTGTATTTGAAAAAACGTTGGAAGAGGATTTAAATTGCCTAAAGCCATTTTTAATTGAGTGATTGGCAACGTCTTTGTTACTCATATATGACTTAAATGAACTATCTAACTCACTTGAAGGTATTTGGTCTCTTTTTTTAAACCAATATAAAATACGCTCTTCGTTAGTTATACCAATATCATGCGGACTTAAGTTATTAGCCGCCACTATAGGGCTTAATAGCGTAGTTAAAAGCGCAATTAACGTCACTTTTTTCACTGTGTTTTCCTCAAACATAATTATGTAGCAATCATACCTAATAATAGAAATTTAAACATGCGATAAAAACATATAGTTAACATATGCAATTAAATCTAATGGTCTCTCACACTCTTTTATATCTAAAATCGAACTTACAACCTAAAACGCATAATTTCTGCCAGTAAACTCAATTAAACATAGGTTTTCTGCAGGTTTAAATTAAAAAAAGCCACAAAACGAATTTAAAATGCAAAAAACAGCTTTCAAGGTTGACATGAAGGCTCAAAACCCTTAAAAATAAACCTATACAAAATCTTTAATTTAAAAGCAGTGTTTTGCTAAGTAGAGTAAAAACTATGAACACACACATTAATCTTTTAGTCGTACTCGTACTGGTCTTAGTTATAAGCCCAGCGGGGATGTATTAAAAGGTGATACTGCTTTTTAAAAACCCTCGCACTACGCGGGGGTTTTTTTATGCATAAAAAAGCGCACAGAGGAATGAGGATGAGCAAACAAGAATATAATGGTTCTGAACTAGTAGTTCAGGCATTAAAAGAGTTAAAGGTAAAATACATATTTGGCTATCCCGGTGGTTCGGTTTTAGACTTATATGATGCACTTTTTCAGCAAGATGACATTGAACATATATTAGTACGTCACGAACAAGCTGCAACACATATGGCTGACGGCTATGCCCGCGCTACTGGAGATGTTGGTGTTGTACTTGCAACCTCAGGCCCTGGCGCTACAAACTGTATTACAGGTATTGCAACGGCCTACATGGATTCAATTCCTATGGTTGTGTTATCAGGCCAAGTACCTACAAATTTGATTGGCGACGACGCATTCCAAGAAACCGATATTGTGGGTTGTTCTCGCCCTGTAGTTAAACACAGTTTTAACTGTAGAAGTGCTAAAGACATCCCTACAATCTTAGCTAAAGCTTTTTATATTGCTAGCACTGGTCGCCCAGGTCCTGTCGTTGTTGAGCTTCCAAAAGATATGCTTAACCCTGCTATTAAGTTTGAATACGAATTTCCTAAAACCACCGAGCTGAGAACGTACAGCCCTAATACTAAAGGGCACTCAAAACAAATTCGCAAAGCCGTAACAGCTATTTTAGAGGCCAAAAAACTGGTTATCTACTCTGGTGGTGGTATTGTTATTTCAAATACATCAGAGCAATTAACGCATTTAGTTGAATCATTAAATGCCCCCATTACAAATACACTAATGGGATTGGGTGGTATTTCAGGTGTGCATCCAAACTTTGTAGGTATGTTAGGCATGCACGGCACGCTTGAGGCAAACAAAGCAATGGCTAACGCCGATGTGATTTTAGCGCTTGGTGCCCGATTTGATGACAGGGTAACTAATAATGTTCAAAAGTTTTGCCCTAATGCCACAATTGTTCATGTTGATGTTGACCCAACTTCAATATCTAAAACAATTAAAGCACACATACCAGTTGTAGGTTGTTTAGCAACCGTACTTGAACAACTACAAGCGGGTATTGATAAAAGCCCAATTAAAATAGACCGCAGCGCGCAAGAAGATTGGTGGCGACAAATTATCAGCTGGCGCGAACAAAAGTGCTTAAGCTACAACACTGATGGCGACAAAATTAAGCCACAAGCTGTAATTGAAGCGGTTTATAAAGCTACTAATGGCGACGCTTACGTAAGTTCTGACGTTGGTCAGCATCAAATGTTTGCAGCGCAATATTATCCATTTAAGCATCCTCGTCAATGGATCAACTCAGGCGGCTTAGGCACCATGGGCTTTGGTTTACCTGCTGCAATGGGCGTAAAGCTAGCCTTTCCTGATAAAGAGTCTGTGTGTATTACGGGTGATGGCTCTATTCAAATGAATATTCAAGAACTATCAACCTGTTTACAGTACAACCTAGCGGTAAAAGTTGTATCACTTAATAACCGCTCTTTAGGTATGGTACGCCAATGGCAAGACATGGTTTACGGTGGACGTCATTCATCATCTTACATGGATTCACTACCTGATTTTGTTAGGTTAGTTGAAAGCTACGGCCATGTAGGCATACAAGTAAACACACTAGATGAGTTACAACCTGCTATCGATAAAGCAATGTCAATTAACGACCGATTAGTCTTTTTAGATATAAACGTTGATGAAAAAGAACATGTATACCCAATGCAAATTAAGTTAGGCGGCATTGATGAGATGTGGTTACGTAAAGGAGTAAAAGCATAATGCGTCGTATTTTATCTATTTTATTAGAAAACGAACCAGGTGCCCTATCACGTATTGTTGGGCTTTTTTCACAACGTGCATATAACATCGACAGCCTAACTGTGGGCACAACTGACGATCAATCATTGTCGCGTATTACCATTACCACTATGGGTGATGACAGAGTTGTAGAGCAAATTACAAAGCAGGTTAACAAACTAGTCGACGTGCTTAAAATTATCGATTTAACAGAAATGAGTCACATTGAACGTGAGCTATTGCTTGTTAAGGTCTTTGCTCAAGACGAGACGACTCGTGCAGCGGTTACGCGAGTAGTTGATGTGTTCCAAGGTGCTATTTTAGATATGGGCCGACAAAGCTATAGTCTACAATTAGTGAGCAGCACAGACAAAATAGAATCGTTTTTAGACACTCTTCGTCATGAAACCGATATTATTGAAGTTGTACGTTCTGGCGCTGTTGGCATTGGTCGAGGCGATAAAGCCTTAAAAGCATAAATTTATAATATAAAGGCATCAATTGATGTCTTTATTAAACATAAAAAAAAAGAGCTAATTAGCTCTTTTTTTAATTTAATTCGTTAAACCTATTAAGGGTTTACTTGGTCTTTAAGACCTTTACCTGCTTTAAAGCTTGGGATAGTTGCCGCTGCGATTTGGATCTCAGCACCCGTTTGTGGGTTACGGCCAGTGCGAGCTGCACGTTCTTTTACTGAGAAAGTACCAAAACCAACTAATGCTACTGAATCACCTTCTTTTAAAGAAGAAGTTACAGCACCTGTAAACGCGTCAAGAGCACGAGTAGCAGCGGCTTTAGAGATTTCTGCATCAGTAGCAATTTTTTCAACTAATTGAGCTTTATTCATTGTTAGATTCCTATTCGTTATTATTTTGCCTTCGCAAAACCTATCTTTATGCATTTTTAAAGAGTTAGCAACAGCAAATTGCATTTTTTGCTTAAATTCTTAAAAAATGAGTAAAATTTAAATAATTCTCTGTAAAATACAGCGTGTTGGGTTAACAAAGACTTAATTTGAGTACAATTTTGGCGCAAGTTAAGCAACTGGGTAAATAAGCTATATTTTTTCGATCACTAAGGTCACTTCCCCGACCTCGACTCCAAACTTAACAATAGATGTGCGGTTTATCAAGCGCGATTGTGTAACCAGGTACATCCAATCATCAAAATTCACTTTTAAAGTACTGCCATCGTATGGAAGCTCTACATCGTAATTCCAATGAAATACGCTGCCATCACTTCTACCTTTTGCAGTACCTATAACATCATCTGCCACACCCGTTAAACTATTGTCTTCGTTTAACGTTATTTTCCAAATACGCTTTTGAGTTTCGCCATCGTCATAAACAAAGTCTTCTTCAATAACGCCCTGGTTACCATCCCAGCTCGCATTCATATCTACGACAAGCTTGCGGGTCAATTCACCCTTAAAGTCTTGTACAACACCGTAGGCTTTCAAATTTCCACTAAAAAATGTTTTAAAGTCAAAGTTTGGCGATGTATTTTTATAATGCTCTACATTTGGTGCCGAACAGCTTATCAGCAACAAAGCAGATAAGCATACAAGAGCTGTTTTAAACGCGTTAAATACATTCATATTAATTCCCTAATAGTTGCTTTCGTAGTTTCGGCTCAGAGGTTTTTTCATCCAGCCAAATGGCTAAAAAATCACTCGAAAATTGAGGTTCATTTATTTCGCCAATTTTTTCATCATTATGATAAAAAGTACTCATACCCTGCTCATTTGTGACTAACGTTAGCGAATCACCTTGTCTAATATCAGGCCAAATAGACAATAATTTACTGTCGTATTTGTCTGCTAGCTCTTTTTTTCCAATATGCTCCCACTGCTCATTTGTTGCTTTTACGATTTCTTTAGCTTCAAAGTCACGTAAATAGGTAAGTTTAAATTTAATAGGATGCGTTCCTGCGCTGTAATTACCTGAAGAGGTAAATAAAACCGCGTCATATACATCCCAAAATAAATACTCCATTCGTGCTTCACCTACTTTGTTAAACTGTGTGTTAGCTAAAACAATTGAAGTTGTAAGCAAATAAAAAGTAACTGCCTTTAGTAAAAATTTCAAAATAAGCTCCCTTGAGTCAATGAGTAATGTTACGAAATGGGAATTGTGGGCGATCAGCGATTGATGAATAACTTGATTTTTTGGTTTATAAAAAGAATAACAGTAAACACTGTAGACCAAAGCGCACCGTAAACGAGCCAAAACTGCCATAAAGGTAAACCTAAACTTATTACTTCAAAGCGTGCTCCAGCCCAATAACTTGCTGGCGCAAAAGCCATGCACACTAAAAAGGCCTGCCAAAGCTTTAATTTACTCAAAAAAACCATAGAAGTATTTAAAGAAAGTAATAACGCAGCCCATAAAAAGACGAGCCATAGAGGGAAGGGATAAACTTCAAATTCTAACAAGCCTAACTTTACTGCAATAAACTCTAACAATAGCGCTAAAGGCAGGGCTTTAATTAGAAGTAAGGTGTCTTGTTTTTTTTGTTTTGACAACCAAAACATTAAAACAATAATCAATCCGCTAAAAAGTAGCGAACGAGCTTCAAGCAGCAAGGATAAAAACCACACTGCTTGAAATAAAACAAAATTAGTAACCGAGCGCAATATCATCGTTATCGCTAACAAAGCGTGGTTTACGCCCCATTAAATGCACCGTACTTGTTGCTCTGGCTCTAAATGCACCTTCGCAATAAGCAAAATAAAATAACCATAAACGATAAAAGCGTTCATCAAATTTAGAGCGGTCTAAATCAGGCCAGCTTTTTATAAAACGGGTTCGCCAATCTGCTAATGTTCGTGCGTAGTGAGCGCCAATATCATTAACAGTGTGAATAACCATATCGGTATTATTTTTAATCTGCTCACTCATTTCGTTAAGCGATGGCAAGCATCCGCCCGGAAAAATATACTGCTGGATAAAGTCAGAGTTTTTTAAGTAGTGCTTATAACGCTGGTCGCCAATAGTTATAGCTTGTATGAGCATTGCACCGTCGTCTTTTAACAGTTCACCACATTGGGTAAAAAAGCTAGGTAAGTACTCATGACCTACCGCTTCTATCATTTCGATAGAAACAAGCTTGTCGTATTTTCCTCTCAATTGCCTGTAATCAAGCTTAAGTAATGTAATTTTATTGGTAAGACCAAGCTCTGAAATTTTATTAGCGACATAATCATGTTGTTCATCAGATATGGTTGTTGTTGTTACATGGCAATCGTAATGTGTGGCTGCATATATAGCAAAAGCCCCCCACCCTGTACCAATTTCAATTACTGAATCATTTTTTTGAAGCTCAACTTGCTCACAAATGCGTTTCAGCTTGTATTGTTGAGCCTCTTCAAGCGTCGCTTCTTTTGAAGGGTATACAGCACTTGAGTAAAGCATTTCTTTACTCAAAAATGATTCGTACAAATCATTACCTAAGTCGTAATGAGCAACGATGTTTTTCTTAGAACCCGATTCAGAATTTTTATTTTTTATGTGATTAAACCGGTGTGCAATATTGCTAAAAAATGCGAATTTCTTCTCAAACTCATCAAGTTGCTTCTCATTTATAGCAAATATCTCAATGAAAGAGGTTAAGTTGTCACAAGACCAATGCCCCAAAATATACGCTTCACCAGCGCCAACGCTCCCAGATAATGCAAATGCCTTATACATAGCTTTATCGTTTACAATAATTGTTGCTTTTAGCACTGAAGATGGGTCGCCAAAAACTGTACGCTCATTCCCTTCAATTAAAACAACTTGACCTGTTTCAATTGACGAGAAGGCTTTAGTCACTAATTTTTTATATATGTTAGTTAACCAGTTTGTGCTTTGTTCGCAATTTAAGCTCGACACTTTATCCATTGAAATACCTATTAATTGTCCTGACTATCTATGTGCTTTATGGCTTGCCTGAGTGGCCTAAAAAAGGAACTCGTTTAATAAACAACTTTAACGCTTGATAATAAATACCTTTGAAAATAGACCATGTCATGGCCGGAAAACGTTTAAATAACTTATTAACTTCTTCTTTAGTAAGTTCTTTACGTTTTAAGCGAAGTGTAGCATCAAATAATAGCTCTTCATTTCGCTTATTTTCAATGTGTATCAATGTTTTATCAGGCGATTGCTTAACATGCCAATGATAGTTCATATCTAGATTCATAAAAGGTGATACGGAAAAAACCTTTTTAAAGTTCACTTTTTTTTCTAAAGGTACTAAATAATAATGACGTTCGTTCCATGGTGTATTACTTACTTCAGCAATCATGTATTTAAAACGGGTGTCCTTATGACCAAAGAAGTAAAAATTAACAGGACTAAAATACACACCAAAACAACGAAGTTGTCCAAGTATGTAAATATGCGTAAAGGTTTCAGTAATACCTAAATTGGCAAGTTGTTCGTGTGCACGCTCAATAAGAGGACGTTTAGCAAGCTGTGAGGTGCCTTTAAGATAATCAGCTTCATTAAACTTTAACGCTTTTAAGCCTGACGTACCTATGTGTTTATGCACACCATTTAGTTGTTGAGGATTATTTAAATCTACCCACATCATATACAGAGGGTAACTAAAGCGATGTTCTTTAACAGCAAAACGGCGATGTTTAACATCGCCTAAATACACTGCACTAGTCAAATTCGACCCCAAGTTGCTTGGCTACATCTACACCACTGTGTACGCCATCTTCATGAAAACCATTGTACCAATAAGCGCCACAAAAATAACTATTGTTGTGTCCGTCAATACTGTGTTTAAGTTTTTGAGCCGCAATAGACTCTTGGTTAAATACAGGGTGGTGATAAGTAAACTCGCGCAAAATTTTACTTTGGCTTATTCCTTCAAGATGGTTAAGCGTTACACAGAACTGTGTATCTGATTGTATACCTTGCAAAATATTCATTTGGTAAGTTACAACAGCAGCTTTATCAGTGTTGTTGTTAAGTAGGTAGTTCCAGCTTGCCCATGCCGCTTTTCTATCTGGTAAAAGGTTTGTATCGGTGTGCAACACCACTGAGTTCTCAGTGTAAGCTATTGCACCCAATACTGACTTTTCTTGCTCAGTAGCATCACCCAGTAGCGCAAGCGCCTGATCTGAATGACAAGCAAATATTACTTTATCAAATTTACTTTGCTCACCATTGGCAAACTCTATTGTTACTTCATCATTTTGCCGCGTAACTGATTTAATATTTGTATTGAGGTTAATTTTGTCGGCAAAACCTCTGATCAGCGGCTTTATATACTGACGAGAGCCTCCTGGTACTACATACCACTGTGGTCTATTGGTTACATCTAAAAGCCCATGATTAAAGAAAAACTTAACGAAAAACTCAACGCCTACGTTTTCCATTTCTTTAATACTGGTAGACCAAATAGCCGCGCCCATAGGAAGAATATAATGGTATTTAAAAAAGTCATTAAACTGGTTATCGTTAAGCAATTGCCCTAATGATTGATCAGACTGGTAATCACCTTTTTCATGCATTGCTTTGCACAGTTTGTTAAACCTAACAATGTCGTACAATAATCGCCAAAACTTAGGTCTAAAAATATTACGACGCTGTGCAAATAAGCTTGTAAACGTATGTCCATTGTATTCAAAACCAGTGGCTTCGTTATGCACACTAAAGCTCATCTGGGTTGTTTGTTTATCAATACCAATGCGCGAAAGTAGCTTTTCGAAATATGGGTAAGTTCGGTCATTAAATACAATAAAGCCAGTATCTATTGCGTATTTGATGCCACACACATCAACATCAACCGTTGCTGTATGGCCACCTATATAATCATTTTTTTCAAATACGGTTACATCGTAATGTTTGTGAAGCAAATGCCCACATGTTAAACCAGATATACCAGTTCCTATTATTGCTATTTTTTTCAACGGGCTAATCCTTTTGCGATTTTAAGCCAAATCGGCAGTGGTAAAATGCGTAAAGCTTTTAATATAAGTGTAAAACGATAAGGGAAATGAACGTCTTTGCGGCGTTTTTGAATACCCTTAATCATGTAGTCAGCTGCTTTTTCAGCCGTAACGGCCATAGGCATCGGAAAATCATTTTTATTAGTAAGTGGCGTTTTTACAAACCCAGGATGAACTAAAGTCACATCAACATCATTTAAATCAACCGCTAAGCTTTTTGCTAAGTAACTTACACCCGCTTTTGATGCGCCATAAGCTTCTGAACGAGGTAGCGCAAGGTAAGTAACACTTGAGCTGACCAAAACAAGTTGGCCGCCTGGATTTATTTTAGGAAGTAACGCCTCAAGGCAATACCCCATAGAAAGTAAGTTAACGTTTATTACACGCTCAAACAACGCGCTATCAAAATTGCGCGCATCATCTATATATTCACAATTACCAGCGTTTAAAATAACACGGTCAAAATGAGGAAAGCCAACTGTCGACTCTTTTATATCTTGCAGGTTAGTTGCATCAAATTTACATGCTTGGATATTGTCATATTTAGCAAGCTCGGCGAGCTTATCACTATTACGACCGCAAGCTATAACAGTGTCTCCTAGCAGTGCATATTTAATTGCTAGCTGCTCGCCAATACCTGATGTAGCACCCGTTATAAGTGTGATCATAATTAACCTGCCCTTTTATCAATTAGCTTTATAACGCTACCAAGTAAAGGAATGTGTTTGTATAACAACTCGCCCACATTAAAGTAGTCTCTGTGCTTAATAATTTTGCCATCTTTAAAAATAAGCTTGCTATGACCGTCTACCGAGATAGTTTTACCTGATGAAAGCTTTGGATGTGCATAATGCATAGTCCAATAAATAAAAGCATTGTCACCGCTATTAAACGAATCACTAATATCAAACTGGCAATGCTTAACATTGCTGTATAAGTTAGCAAAGTACCTGCGCAATTCTACAATGCCGTTAATTTCATGCATCGGGTCTATAAACTGTATGTTGTCACAGTAAATATCACTCAATAAATCAAGATTAGTACTATCAAGCTGTTGGTATATTTCAACAAATTTATCTACTGGTAACTGGTTATCCATATCACACCTTAAATGCAGCAAGTGCACGTTCTCGTGCCGCTTTATGATCAACTATTGCTGGCCAGTAACATTCCTTATCTTTGCCTGTTGCGGCTAAATAAGTGTGTGGAAAATTAATGTGTTTATCTGGCACGTTTTCAAGCTCTGGCAAATACTTACGGATAAACTTGCCCGTTGGATCAAAGCGCTCGCTTTGTCTGATAGGATTAAAAACTCTAAAATAAGGCTGAGCATCACAGCCCGTACTTGCAGCCCACTGCCAACCACCATTATTTGAGGCTAAATCGCCATCAATTAAGTGCTGCATGAAAAAGCGTTCACCTTTACGCCAGTCTATTAATAAATGTTTAGTTAAAAAGCTTGCAACAACCATTCGTAAACGATTATGCATCCAACCGGTTTGCTTAAGTTGTAGCATTGCTGCATCCACTAATGGGTAACCTGTACGCCCTTCGCACCATGCTTTAAAATCGCTTTCACTTTTACGCCACACTACAGCATTATACTTTTCGTTGAAGTTATCGCCGCGCGAAAGCTTCGGAAATTCAGCAATTAAATGTCTGTAAAATTCGCGCCAAACAAGCTCGTTAATCCACGTAAACGTTTTACTTTTTGATGTAGTTAAAATATCAGGATAACGCTGCTGAATATTAATAAGCAGTTGCTTTGTGCTTACAATACCTAGTGCTAAATACGGGCTTAAACCCGATGTGCCTTTTACACTGGGAATATCACGCTGGTCGTCGTAACTTGTAAGTTTGTCGCATATAAAATTATCAACTACGGTAGAGAGTGTTTCGTCGTCAACCGGCCACTTATCTGAGCATCCATCACTTTTTAGTAAGTCGCTTTCATCAAATTTTATTGGCTCAGAAGTTAAAGGCCATTGTGGCAAACTAAAGTGTGTATCTTGATACTGCTTTAACCATGCACGTTTAAAGGGAGTAAACACTTTATACATTTCATTACTTTGATTTTTGACAGAGCCTGCAGGCGCAATTAAATCACCTTCGTACAAAGTAAAAGTAATAGAAAGCTCATCGCATTCATGCAAAATTGCTTTATCGCGGTTTACTTCATTAAGCTCATACTCTGTATTAGCAATTACGTGTTTTACATCGTTTGCTTTACAAAAGTTAATCAGCTCGCGCGTACAATCACTAAAGCTAGGCGCTTCAATAATATGTAAAGTAATACCGTAATCAGCAAGTTGTGATTGAAGATAAGTAACTCGGCGCTTGAGTAAGTCAATCTGAATAGGCGCAGCTTGGTGTTGTTGCCACTGCTTTTCAGACACAAAAAAAATGGCGTGTTTAGCGCCATTATTTAGCGCTTGAATTAACGCTTCATTAGAAAAAAGGCGCAAATCGCGCCTAAACCAAAATAATGTATCCATTAAATACCAAATCGTAGTTTTAAATCGTGAGGGTATGGGTTAAAAAACACTTGTTTTTCAAGGTACTCATTCGGATGAACTTTCAAATGATGTTTTAACAAGGTAAGTGGTACATACAATGGCACCAATCCTTCGCGGTATTCGTCTATCGCATCACGAAGTTCTTGTTTTTCAACCTTCGATAAATCATTTTTAAAGTAGCCTTGTAAATGCATTAGGGTGTTGCAATTATTTCTGCGAGAAGCTGGCTTTTTCAGACCCGTCATCAAACCTAAAATATATTCATCCGCAACTGCATTTATATTGTCACCTACGAACGTTCCAAGCAGATTACCCAAATCTCGATAAGCTTGGTAATTGTGAGCCATCAACAAGTACTTATACTGAGAATGAAATTGAGTAAGCTTGTGAACCGTTAGTGGTTCTTGTACCAACTTTTGCCAATTTTTAAATACGTAAATTCTCATTACAAAGTTTTCACGTAAATGCATATCGTTTAAGCGACCGTTTTCTTCACATGGCAATAATGGGTTGTGCTTCATTATTTGCTCAGCAAAAAAACCAACGCCTTCAGAAGTATTACCTGTTCCTGCTTCGTTGTATATTTTAATGCGCTCCATGCCGCAGCTTGGACTTTTTGCGCAAAATACAAACCCGCTCAACTCTTTAGCTTGTTCTGTTGCAACTTTTTTACCATACTCGGTAAGTTGTTGGCCTACGTCTCCAGTACCATCTGGGCGACATACTTTAATAGTATCTCCCACTTTAACTTGGCGAATAGTTGGTCGAGGTATTGGTAAACCTACCGCTACCTCCGGACAAAACCGTGTATATTCAACGTGTTTACCTAACTCATCCATACAGAAATTTGACTTTTTATGACCTGTGTCAAATCTAACTTTTTCGCCTGCTAAGCAGGCGCTTATACCTATTTTTATTATATCTGTGTGCATAAATTCTCTTAGTAAATCAAATTACCTATTGGATTTAGTAACTTGCTGAAGCCCTTATTAAAATGTAGCGCACTACTGACAACTGTAAAGCACAAACAACCATCTTTTGTTAAAGGAGTATGTTGGTGACTACCATCTTGCCATATAAAGTCACCTGGGACATATTTTCCTTCTTCATCACTAAACTCGCCATCTAGGAGTAAAGTAACTTCAAAGCCAGTGTGCGTGTGTTCTGGTATTTCACCACCAGCATCAATATGTAACAAGCTAGAACGTAATGGGCCATCATCAAGTGCAATACGAGATCTCGCAAGCTTACCCACTTGGGTAAATTTACTGTGAGAAATACGCGTTAGCGCACGTGGAAGCTGATAGTTATGCTCATTAACTTTAATAGAAACAGGCTCTACTTCATAAACTTCGTCGATAGAATCATCAGACGTGATCATATCAAGCACATTCAATTCAAATTCTTCAAGTAACTCAGGTTGCTCAGCTTGAGGTTTCTCATATTGCGCTGGCTCTTCGCTAAATAGTGCGTTTGCATTGGTTGCCTCAATTTTAGCTACTTTAGCTTGGCACACAGGGCACATATCTACATGTATAGAAACGGCTAAACTCAATGATGTAGCAAGTGATGCATCGCAATACTGTGTCAGTAAAGTTTCACTCGGGTGATGTTTAATCATGCTGATCTCCCATTTCATTACGTAATTTTTGCAAGGCCAAACGTAATCGTGATTTTACCGTGCCTACTGGAATATTAAGTTGATGTGCAAGTTGCTCTTGCGACATGTCTTGAAAATAAACGCCTCTTACCACTTCGCGTTGAGCAATAGGTAATTTGTCTAAATAACGTTTAATTTGTTTATCTTCTAAATGATCACTGTATTCGTAATGTGTATCTTGTGATTCGTTTAATAACGGCCAAATATCTTCGCTTATGTTTTCTTCTTTATTACTTTTCATTTTACGAAGCATATCGAATGAAGCGTTACGCATAACGGTATAAACCCAAGTAGTAGCCGCACCTTTATCACTGTGATACAAATGTGCTTTACGCCAAACAGATGTTAACGTCTCTTGCACAAGCTCCATTGCTTGAGCTTCAACACCAAATTGCTTAATTCCAAAGCGTTTAATTTTTGGCGCAAAGTATTCAAATAAATAGGAAAATGCTTTTTTATCGCGTGACTGTGCAACATCTATAAGCGCTTGCATGAGTTCTTTACTCGGCGTTTCTGGCATGGCAGTGTACTTACCTGTATTAGGTTCACAACGTGGTGATTGTTGTTGACTTACCATAATAATTTATCCCGTTATTGCTTTTGTATTAAGTAATACGGGCAATAATTAATTTAGGATCATAAAATTTAGGCAAATTCGTTATTAATCACAGTATGGAGGAAATTCAGTAAGTTATCAAAGTTCGTTTCAAACGCAAGTTGCTGTTTTTTCTCAATAGAAATAGGTAGGAGCTCAAGCCAACGGGCTGCAATCCAAGGCAGTTTGTCAAAGTGAGTTTTTTTGTACAGTAAATTAAGTTCCGGATTACTTTTAAACACGTTTAAAAGCGCATCATGCAATAAGTCATGTTCGCCAACTGAGTTGTTAGAATCCTTATACCAATATGGCGTATTACAAGAAGACACCAAACCATGTCGCAGTTCGTCCTCGTCTTGATAAACGTCATTTATTTGAACGCTTTGAGAAGCAAACACATCGATTAATAATACATCGTTGTCGTCTTGGTCAAAATCAATAATATCAACAAGGCAACCTTGCGCGCTTATATTAAATGGTGTGTCGTGCTCAAATGTACAAAGCACAAACCCTGTATTGTTTTTTAATGCGGTTTTAACCATATTTAAATAGCGAGGCTCAAATATGCGTAATCGCGTATAGCCTTCAGGTAACATAAAAATGGGTAATGGAAAAATCGCACGTTTCATAAAGTCTACTTCTTTCAAACACTCTGCCTTTATTTACGTGCGCTTTTGCTAAGTCGATCAGCTTTGTATGAATCGAATTAATTACCAGCTATATAATTGGCTAAAGATTAAACCAACCTCCCATAGCTTTAAACACTTGAACCGAGTAATAAGCGCTAATCATACTGACTACGGGTGCTAACATTAATGCAAACAATCCAAGTTCACTGCTCATCGTTTTAATCCTTTAAATAATTTATTTTACGTTTTTTATACTAGTGTCAGTATTTTTAAGCGTTGTGCTATGTGTTAAAACGGGCTCATCTAATAAACCCTCTAAAACAGTTTTAGCATCAAAATAAAGCGTTTCCTTTAGTGATTTTTCAAGCTCGATTGTGGTTTGCTTTACGTAGCTTGCTACACTTTGAGTTAATATATCAGTTACATCTAGGTCCACTTCTGTTGCATGTACTTGCGCAGAACCTAATACTAATAAACTTGCCATAGCGATTTTAATTGAATGTTTCATAATGGTATTCCTTGTTTGTGTATTGTTTAGACGTAGTTACATACTCAAGGGTTGTGCCAACATAAAAATAAATCGTAAGCAACTGTAATTAAACAATTTTACATGCATCTCTTTAATTTAAAAAATTCATACCTTGTTAATTTAACCATTTAATTTAATTTTTTGACTACTTTTTAGTTAATAAATAAAAGGGTTTAAATGTATTAATACCGTCACACTAAATACATTTAGCGTTTATAAAAACGTCATATCTACCCGCTAAAGTGCACACCACTATAAATAATTCAAAAAGTGCAGTATGACCCTTTCATCACGTCGAAATTTCTTAAAAACCTCAGCAGCAAGCATATTTACCGTCGCAGTATCGAGTGCCATTACAGGTTGTGCTCAAACATTAACAAACAAACCACTATCGGCTATTGAATTTAAACACGGTGTAGCCAGTGGCGATCCGCTCAATAATGCTTTAATAATTTGGACACGTGCAACTACTTCTCAATCAAATTTTGAAGTTACTGCTGCTTGGGAACTGGCAAGTGACTCTCAATTTAAAAACATCATCCGCAGCGGGCGCGAACAAACAGATAAAAGCAGAGACTTTACAATAAAAATAGATGTGCAAGAACTTGCTCCAAGCACAGAGTACTTTTATCGGTTTATGGGTTTAAATAAACAAAGCCCAATTGGCCGTGCTAAAACACTACCAATAAATAACATTGAACAAGTAAAAATGGCTGTTGTGTCGTGCTCAAACTATCCTGCTGGGTACTTTAATGCCTACACCGATGCCGCTAAACAAAAAGATTTAGATGTGGTACTGCATTTGGGAGATTACATTTACGAATACCCAATGGGCGGATACGCTACCGAAAATGCTGAAAAAATTGGCCGCCAATTAGCAGCCGATAACAGTGGTGAAATTATTACCCTTAGCGACTATCGTAAGCGCTATGCTATTTACAGAACAGACCAAGGCCTTCAAGCTCTTCACGCTGCAGCGCCTTTTATTGCAATATGGGATGATCACGAAGTTACCAACGATACCTATAAAAGTGGTGCTGAAAATCATACCCCTGATGAAGGTGACTTTTTTGAGCGCCGTGCAGCAGCTATTCAAGCCTATTACGAATGGCTGCCAATTAGGCCGCCAATGGGCGAACAAAGCCCGCAAATATACCGCACCTTTGATTTTGGTAATTTAATAAGCTTACACATGCTAGATACTCGCGTAATAGCACGCGATAAACAACTCGCTTACAGCGACTATAAAAACCTAGAGACCAAACAAATGGATGTTGCGCGCTTTGCCAGTGATTTAAATAATCCAAATAGGCAGTTACTAGGTAACACACAACTAAACTGGCTCACCAGTGCAATAACTAAATCAAATGCAAAATGGCAAGTATTGGGCCAGCAAGTATTGATGACTAAAATGTGGCTACCTACTGAAATATTCTCGCAATCCGATCGCACTAAAATACCGCAGGTGTTAAAAGAGCTTGTTACCATTAAAAAAGCCGTGTTAGCTAATAAAGCGGTAACACCCGAGCAACTCGCACGTGTAAATACTTTAATGCCTTACAATTTAGATGCGTGGGATGGTTATCCAAGCGAGCGCGAAGCATTATACAAAAGCGTTACCGCATTAAATAAAAAGTTAGTCGTGGTTGCAGGTGATACGCACAATGCGTGGCATGGCACATTAAAAAATGCAAAAGGCGAAAGCGTAGGAGTAGAATTTGCAACGCCTGGTGTTACATCCCCGGGTATGGAGCATTATTTAGCGCTTAATACAGCACAAGCAAAGCAAATGGCTGACTCGCTTTCATTGTTAATAAACGACTTAAACTATTGTGACTTATCACACCGTGGTTATATGTTACTGACTATTACTAAAGAGCAAATTACTAGCGATTGGCGCTATATAGATAACATAAATTCCCCAAGCTACAACATCACTGATCAACACCAAAGTGTTTATAAAGGCTAATACTTTTAAAAAGAAGGTAAATTGTATTATTTACCTTCTTCGCATATTTTATTTAACGCGTTTAACTACAGCTATAGATAAGCGTCCACGAAGCATCACTTCCTGGAATGCTGTTTGTATACCAATTTGCGCTGTATGCATTACCTTGATATTGCATTTTATCGTCTGTGTTATTGTGAGTAAACGCACCGGCCGAATAATCTTTTTTTACCCAATTAGGATATGTATTAATACCATTACAATCTGTTGAACTTACAACACTGCATCCGTTTGTATCAACACTTGTACCAGCGGGTGTATCTGGGCACTGATCAATATCATCATTCACTCCATCGTTATCCGCATCGCTTTGTGGTTCAACTACTTCAACAACGCAACCTACATTATTAACAGTTTCACCTACAGGTGTATTAGGGCATTGATCAACACTATCGCTAATACCATCGCCATCGCTGTCAGTTACTTCACAACCAATACTATCAACCGTTGTACCTGCGGGAGTATTATCGCACTGATCAAGGCTGTCACTTATACCATCTCCATCAGAGTCTAAAGCAACCGTACTACCACCCCAACCTTGAATGATCTCTTTAACTTTAGCGCCTGAAGCGGTTAATGAATTCCAACTACCGCCTGGGGTAAATAACGAAGCACCTTCGTTTTTATCGTTTAAAGCCCAGTTAGCGTGGCTAATATTGTTTGTTTTAAAAAATGCCATCCATGCATCAGTTTCATTAGCATTAACACCACCATTGCCATCAGCATTAACTGTTCCCCACTCTGTAGCAAATAGTGCAATGCCGTTATCGAGTGCTGTTTGTGCTTTATTTCGATACGATTGACCATGTGTGCCAGCATAAAAATGCAGAGTGTAAGCAATATTAGCGCCATCTATCGGGTTTTGTGATGCCACATCAACATCTTGCGACCACGTAGGCGTACCAACCACAATTAAGTTATCAGGATCGATTGCTCTAATTTTATCAATAACTGTTTCTGCGTAAGGCTTAATATCGTTAGCCCACGAGATTTGTAACGGCTCGTTATAAATTTCATAAATAACATTGTCGTACTGCCCATATTTAGTAGCTACCTCTTCAAAAAAGCGAACTGCAGTTGCTTGATCGGTATGTGCTTCATGGCTATGAAAATCAATAATAACGTACATATCTTCGCTAATAGCTGCGTTTACAACAGTATCAAGACGGCTCATATTGCCCTCCCAATCAAAGTTCAAACTACCACCAGTACTCGTACCATGCCCAATAGCTGCACGAATTAATGTTGCATTAAATTCAGTTTTTGCCTTTGCTACTGTTTGTGCTGTATAAAACTTTTCAGCGCCCCACCCCGTATTACTCCAAAATAGGCTAGGTCCTGCAAAGCTTGTGTTATCTCCACCTGCAAGAATTTGATTCCCACTCACCGTTAACTTCTCAACAGCGGCATTGGCCATGGTTGAGCACCCTAATAATAAAGCTAACGATAAGCTCGCCACTTTAAAATCCTTTCTTTTATGATTATTTGAACTGTTATTCATCGTATTTCCTTAAATTGAAATTATCAGTCGTCATTGCTTGATGTAATAAATTGACACAAAACCAACACTTAATAGTTAAACAAAGTTAATTTGGCGAGCAAAAAGTATCATTTATTTATTAACATTAAATGAATAAAAAGGAACAAGGAGAAGGGTTTTAATTAACTAAGTATCAACAAGTGAGCAATTTAACGAGGTTTGAGGATTTTACTGGGTATATACAGGTATTTACACGATGTTTACATGGTGCAGGCAAAAATCTCGGTTACAAAAAATATGTATAAAAATGGAAAAAGCGGTAATAATTATTACCGCCATCAATAATAGCTAAATATCAGAGTAAATATTAATAAGCCAACCAAACCGAGTTCTGATTAACTGGCTTATTTTTTAGTAGGCAGCGCTTTTCTGCCCAAACGATATGCATCCAGCATACTCAGCACCCAAATTATAATCATTAAAGGTACATACTTATATTCAGCGAGTTTAGCGCAGGCGTCGGAAGGTTGTTGCGCGGCTTTTAAAATGGCCTTAACCGACATAGGAATTTTACCGTGTACAATTTCATTTGCAGTACACTGTGCAATCGCAAATATATCTTGAAAGGTTAAAATTAAAAAAACAGTAAATACACCCGCAAAAATAGCGCCTATTAGGTGTTTTTTTAAAGAGAAATGCCCCGCTCCAGGATAAACAATGGCGGTAAGTAAAGCAGCTTTTAGATCTTGTTTCATTGTTATTTCAGCTCGTAATATGTATTACACTAGACACCAACATAGTGAATTAATTCTCTTTAAAATCAAGTAAAAGCTAAAGTAGCGTATCAAATAAAGTTATTTAGAATTACTCACAGCTAAGATTGAAACCTTCAGCGTACAGTTGTACACTGAAATTAATTCCAATAGTGGTAGGAACAGTTATGTCGTTAGAAGCGCCTTATTCCCGTAAAGAAGAGAAATTAAACGTAATCAGCCATGCACTCGGTATTATATTTGCCGCATTTGTTATGTGGGATTTATTTAGCCAAGCCACCAGCACTAAAGCGTATATTAGTACTGCAATTTATGGCAGCAGCCTATTTGTGCTGTTTTTGTCATCCACTTTGTACCACGCCAGTATTCAACCGCGCTTAAGAGCCTTTTATAAAAAGTGCGATCACTGCGCCATATACTTATTAATTGCCGGCACCTACACTCCCTTTTTATTAATCTCATTATCCGGTGCTTGGTCATGGGCCACACTTACATTTATTTGGGCGGTGGCACTGGCGGGCGTGGCGTACAAAGTATTTGTAAAAAACGGTAATAAAAAAATATCACTCGCCACCTACTTACTCATGGGCTGGTTTGCACTGGCTATTGTATATCCGCTCTACTCTAGTGTTGATGTAAAAGCACTTTACTGGCTACTTGCCGGCGGTATTTTTTATAGTTTAGGTACATTATTTTACAGCGCTAAAAGCACCCAATTTAGCCACGCTATCTGGCACTTATTTGTTATTGCTGGGTGTGTTTGCCATTATATTTCAATTAGTAATTATGTTTATTAGGCAGGTAAAGCCATGTAGAATGGTCTGGTTTGAGCGAGAAGCAGACGGTCGGTTAAACTCGTTTTTGGACAAAGATGAGTTAGAGCCAAAGGACGGCTTTGTGCCAAAAGCGGGCATTCAGCACATAGTCATTTGTTAAGCGATTTTACTACTTTACGTACCAAGTCTGTTTCGAACCATCCCAACCATAATGCTTATTGTGGAAAGCATTCATTGAAGCGACATATTGAGATAGTATCAACGTAACATCACTTACCTGAGGGATGTCGTCTTCCTCAAGAAGGTCTAAAAAGTCGATAGAGTCTTCATCTTTGAGAACTGTTCTAACTTTATCTAATAAACGATTGGCTATTTTAATCTTGCTCTTACTAACCGCAGAGTCAGGTTTTTTCTTAGATAATTCTTTAAACTCTAAATACATAGCATTTAGCAGAGGCATCATATTATCATGGGTTTTTGCCTTGTCATTAGACGTATATAATTTATCTATACTCACTTTTTCAGTCCTTTAATTTCTTAGGTTTAATGGTACGAATTAACACCATACCCTCTTCATCTAGTTTATCTTCATCATTTCCTTGAACGCGCCAGTACCAAGCGCCACGGTTGATTACAACATTGTCTGCTCTTTGCTTTTCAAAACACTGTAAATACTGCGAAAGTATAAATACAACATCACTATTTTGTGGGATATCATCCTCATCGAAGTTGTCGAAGTCATCGAATGGCTTGTATTTTTCCGCCAAATAGTCATTACTTTGTGATATCAGCTTATTAACAAACTTGAGTTTGAACTTGTTAACCGCGTCATTTGGATTTTTCTTAGACAGCAAGGAAATTTCTTCATAGGTACTCGATAATTGCCCTGATAGCTTTTCAAATGTATCCACGTTATTTCTGTTCATTACAGTTCCTTTAAGAGGGACAAGAGCGTCTAAATTCAATGTACTTTTTCTTTAAAACTTCAATTGGCGCACGCTGTTTACTTTCGTAAACATCGACCATTAACTTCAAATCATCATCAGTAATTGCAATTATGCACTTTCTTTGTGAGGCCCATAAATCAATAGTGTTGCTAAACATTGCTTTGGGTAATGGATTTCTTGTAAGAAATATCCCAAACCTACCAATATTTGGTTGAAGATAGCGGTTAAGCTGATTTACGTGGTCCCTTTCAATTTTCTTTACATTTTTCATCTCTATTACAAGTTGACGATTCTCATATTCAGTAAATATTTCATCGAGAAAATCAATATCTCGATTATTGTAAAATATCAAATCACGAATATGACGGCCTGATTCTGTTCGGCTCTGTGTTTGTGCGAAGTCCAAATGCGGATAGAATAGAGTCGCTAATAAGTCCGCTGATAATTCCTCATATTTTATATCTGCACCGTTTTCTTTTCCTGAGTTAAGCTTTAAAAGGTCGCTTAATTTTCTTTTCGCAGATAAGACAGGAATCTGACTAAACAATGGGTCGTTTTGGCAATCTTGAGAAGTTCTTTCCTTGTATCTTATATATTCTTCGATGACACCATAATTATCTCTATTGAAGTTTAATATTTTAACTCGCTCTTCTGGCTCATTAGGGTTAAAAATTTCATCTCTAGGACAATGAGATTTAAAATAGTCCTCGAAATTAATACAGGGATTAAATCTAAGCCAACGCTTTGGTGTAAAAATCAAAGGCTCTTTAGTATTAGGGTTAACTGGAAGATATGCCTTTTGATTTAACTCAAAAGAATTTTTTTGGTAATTATATACAGAATCAAGAATGACACCCTCTGTTGGGATTCCATTAATAGCACATTGTTCAATCGTATAATCAATCAGGAAAGATTTTATATAATTACAAGCAATATCACTAATTCTGTCTTTTGATATACCACCAACATATAGTTGGATTAGCTCAAAATGGGTGAAGCCAAATTGACTATATTCAGGTATATCTTTAAATAAATTAAGAACCTCAATAGCTTGCTTTTTACCTATCCTTTGCCCCCTGCGTTTCTTTGCTACACCCAACCCAACTTCTGGACATTCAGACAAGTTAATAAGAGTTTCTATGGCCTCAGTTTCCCTGCCTTTTTTTATTAGAAAATTTAGGTGGTTAAAAGAGTTTGTTATAGCTGTATGCAAAGACTGATCTTGCATAGATGGAGACTTCCATAAGAGAAATGGGTCCACATATAGGGGAATGTCTTCATCAAATAATTGAATAGCAAAGTCTAAATCATGTTGTGATTTATGTATTCCATGATGATCAGTTATTCTTGGCCTGAATATATCCATATGCACCTTATTTCTTGAATCGTTTAACAGCTTTATCAGAGTACACTCTCCCTATTTTCACGCGAAAACGTCCTTATTTTATGAACTTATACTGATAGCAAATAGTGTAAGTTATTGCCAGCTAAAAATATTATACTTGCCGTAGCTTTTTTAACATATGGAAAAGGTAAATATTTCCTCTTATTATTACTAGGCTAACGGCGACCCTGAATAGTTGAAGTTCGACTAAGTGCCAACGGTGGCGAAGCCGCCCTGCTGCTTTTGCTTGTTATATGCATATACGCACCATTGGTATACTCACACCATGTTCAAGAGCATCTTTTGCAAAATTGTTGTTCTCAATACTAAAACCGTGTGATTTAAAATATTTAATTTGGTGATCTGAGGCGGCCGAAAGCGTAACGTTCGAAATACGATTTTTCTTACCGTAAGCAATAATATTTACTAGTAATTTGGCAAACAGACCAAGGCTACGATATTCATGAAAATGATGCTTTTTCTCATTCTCTGGTACTGGTTCATATGGGTTGCTAAATTCAACATCCGATATATGTAAGTTATTTGGATAAACTCTAGCAAGAAGCAATTGACCACAAATGTTATTTTCTAGTTCAGGATCTTGTACCTTGGCATGCACTAGCATTATGTCTTGAAGAACTTTTCTTTTCATAACCTTCTCAACTTCTTTGAAAAGAAATGGATTCCCGCTATCAAAGTGTTTGCTTAACTTGCGTGGGTTAACTTTAGCCCCTGACTCAATATAATGCATCCAAGAGTTACCACCGATTTCACATAAGCAATTCGGTTCAAGTTTGGCAATAGTGTCTACGTCTTCCATGAAGTAGTATTCGAGGGTGACTTCGGCTTCAAACTTGTCTTGTAACTCTTCGGCTGGATATATCTCTTCCATGCGCACTAAACCTCCTAGCATTTAATAATCTAACTATGCGCGAGCGCGCATATTTCTACCTGTCTCACGCTCACTTATCTACTTTGTACAGTTTTAGCAAATTACCTAAGACATTACTATCACTAAGTTTTCTATCTCCTACAAGAAAAGCTGGGGCGAACAATATGAACACATTGATCATTTAAATGAATATATAAGAAAATAGTTGCTTAAGCGTCTAATTTAGTCATCATATTTTAATCTAAAACAATGACAACAAATCGCTCTTTGACGAAGTTCGGCTCTGTGCCAGCGGACCTTCAATCGTAGCTCGTTTCTGCCCCATTGTGAGTTAAGCAGTCTTCAGCACAAATTTTTAAGCCAGCTTATTTGACCTAGTTATTCTAATCAAATTATTATGCCATTTGTTGCTTTTCTCATGTGCACCAATTTGAGATAGCCTTATATTATTAAGGATGAAGAATGAACGATCTACATCAGGCTCGACAAGTCTTTTTTGAGCTAGCTGAAAAGTATGGAAAGGCAGATATTAAAAATGAAGCACAAACTCGTTTTCATATCATAGATAGGGTTTTGGAAGATTGCTTTAACTGGCGAGACGATATTGAAGTTGAAAAATATGAGTCAAAAAATGGCTTTACTGACTATGAGTTAGGAAAACCAAGAATACTTGTTGTAGAAGCTAAACGAGAAGGTATCCCATTTGATATACCTGCGGGTCTATCTAAACAGTTGACGGTTCCGATTCAATCTCTTTTCGAAGCTAATACAGCTCTTAAAGAAGCTATTGAACAAGTGCAGGCTTATTGTGCTAGACGAGGTGTTCCCTTGGCGCTAGTTACCAATGGTCACCAATATGTAGCATTTTTGGCTTCGCGTACCGATGGTGTTGATGTTCTGGATGGAGATGCACTAGTTTTTACTTCACTTGATCATATGCATCATCACTTCACTCAAGCTTGGAACTGCTTATCAAAAGCAGGCATAGAAGAGAATAGACTTTTTAGACTATTGACTATTGGTGATAAAAGGCTTCCAAATAAGCTTTCAAGCCAATTAGTCGATTATCCAAGGATTAGGTACCCAAGTGAAGTACAAGCTTCACTTAAACAGCTTTCTGAGTTGTTCATACAAGATGTAATGGATAACCCTGAGCTAGAGAGTAATTTCTACAAAGACTGTTACTGCGAAAGTGGAGCGTTAAATAAATATGCTCTACTGAGCAAGAATGTACTTGAAGCAAGGTACGCTGCAATCTTTAGTGCATCAGAAGAGCAACCATCAGTTCAACCTGTAAAATCCAAAAAAGGCTCAAATTTTTCGCCTGATATCGTAGCGGAAGCATTGTCCAGACGTCCTATAGTTCTGATAGGGGATGTGGGAGTAGGAAAAACATCATTCGTAAAGAATTTAAGGCATAACAGCGCACACGAAGAGTTTAGTAAGGCTATTTATGTCTACATTGACTTAGGTGCAAATGCTTCTCTCAATACAGACATAAACTCATTTATTTTGGATCAGATTGAGCATCAGTTACTAAGTCAATATGAAGTTGACACCTATGATAAGAGTTTTATTCATGGGATGTATAATAGTGAAATTCGAAGGTTTGCCAACGGCTTATGGGGAGGTTACAAAGATTCAAACCCAGAAAAATACCAAGAAAAGCTTATAGAAGTACTGGCAAACCTTGTAGAAAACAAAAGTAACCATATGAAGCGCTCGGTAGAACATATTGCGAAGGGGCGAAAAAAACAAGTCATAATTTGTATTGACAATGCTGACCAACGAGACTTCGACATTCAACAGGAAGCCTTTATTATTTCTCAAGAGCTAGCCAAAGAGTGGAAAGCTACTGTATTTCTGTCTGTGCGACCACAAACGTTTTATAAGTCTAAACGTTCAGGGGCGTTAACAGCTTACCCACATAAAATCTTTACCATCTCTCCACCACGTGTAGACCAAGTTGTGGAAAAAAGGCTACGGTTCGCAGCTAAATTAGCTAGAGGAGAGCATGCGATCGATTTACCTTCTGTTCGATCTGAGAATTTAGCCTTATTCTTGGAAGCATTAGTTCGATCCCTACAAAATAACAGAGAGCTAAACGAGTTCTTAACGAACATTACTGGTGGCAATATTCGCGCGGTAATAGAGTTCGTTACTGGCTTCATAGGATCTCCGAACGTAGAGGCACAAAAGATAATTGATATCATGGAGAAGGAAGGAGAATATCGAATTCCTGTACATGAGTTTTCTAAACAGGCCCTTTTAGGTGATCACTCTCACTACAGTCCAGATACATCAATTTCAATGAACGTGCTCGATATATGTAATGCAGATCCAAATGAACACTTCTTAGTCCCAGTTATTATTTCGTATCTTGATACGAAAGGTGGTCATTTGGACAAGGATGGATTTTGTAGGACAGAAACTTTGATAGAGGAATGTCAAAATGCTGGCTTTACAGCAAATCAGGTAGAATCCGCATTGAGGAGAGCCACGAACAAAAAGCTGATAGAAACCTCGCTAAGAGTTACGTTTGAAGAAGACGAAGATAGTAATCTTATCGGAGATATGCCAGATAGCTTTAGGGTAACTACTATCGGTGCGTATCATATCAAGAGGTGGCTCGGTGAATTTGCATATCTTGATGCGATGCTTTTTGACACCCCAATAATGGAAGAACTTTCCAGAAACGAACTAATAGCAGACTTATCATGCTTAAAAATTGCGAGCCGATATGCAAGAACAACCATTTTTAGAGAGTACTTGAGAAGTTGCTGGCGAGCTTATAGTAACGCTCCCTCATACTTCGATCTTGAGGAGGCATTTTCAATGGGAGATGACAGTTTCCAAAGGGTTTGTAAAGCAATCGAGAAATACGAAATGGATGAGAATAAGTAATCTGTATTATTTTAGTACTTGAAACGTAAGCGTCTAGCGAACCACACCTAGCATCGATGTTCTGATTATCTAAAAATACCTGCTCAATGATAAATTCGGAGCAGGTGATGA
>NZ_WTKX01000037.1:0-32854 GCF_011378755.1 Pseudoalteromonas sp. Z1A2
TTTCATCACCTGCTCCGAATTTATCATTGAGCAGGTATTTTTAGATAATCAGAACATCGATGCTAGGTGTGGTTCGCTAGACGCTTACACTTCAAATTGTAGAAAGTCCGAGTAAAAATAGTCGGGCTTTTTTACGTCTGCAGAAAAGTGAAATGCGCGCAATTAACACACACTCATATCAACCCCCATCACGTAGGTCGAGGGAGCGTAGCGGCTCCCGACACAAAGAGAGTGTAGCATTTGCTATGTGACTTTCTACCGCTGTGGGCACTACGACATCCTACTGCGTAGCGCACCGACTTCAAATTGTAGAGAGCCCGACTAGAAATAGTCGGGCTTTTTTACGTCTGCAGAAAAGTGAAATACACGTAATTAGCATCCACTCACAGCATCACCCATCACATAGGTCAGACAAGCGCAGCGACTTCTGATGTTAATTTAATTTTTTTATTTTTTATAAAAGCTAATTACTTTCATTTCCTTAGATAACAAATTTAATTTTGCTTTGTTACTGTCTTTGATTTAGGATAAAATCAGTTTAAAACCAAGAACTAACAGCCTGTGTATAGATTATTAATTAGCGCCATATCCATTTTATTTTGTTTTTCTGTGTCGGCAGTTGAAGTAACTGATCTATATCAAGATATTTTAAAAGTGGATGACAAAACACGAGATACTCGATTAGCTGCGAGTCGAAAAGCTTTGCTTAATGTTTTAGTGAAAGTAAGCGGTGATGAAACTGCGGATCAAAATAAGTTAGCGCAGCAACGTACTAAAGATATTTCTGATTATATGCTTAAGTTTGAATATGACGAGAGAGCAAATGGACAATTGAAACTCGTTGTTAAATTTGAAGCTCGAAAGATCAACGCGCTAATCAAAGAGTTAAACTTACCTTTATGGGGAGTACAACGTCCATTAGTCGCAATATGGTTAGGTATTGAAGACAATTGGCGCAGAGAATTAGTAACACAAGAAAGTTACCCGCAGTTAGAGCAGTTAATTTATGACAAAGCAGGGCGTCGTGGTTTACCTGTCGTTGTTCCATTACTTGATTTACAAGATCGACGTCTAGTAGGTATTCCTGAGGTATGGGGTAACTTTTCTGAACCAGTAGAAGAGGCCTCTAGACGCTACAGTGCTGAGCGAAGTATTACAGCAAGAATGTATAAAGAAGCTGATAGCGAAAATTGGATTTTAGATTGGCGTTTTACTAATGACGATCAATTTGATTCAAATAGATTAACGGGCGATAAGCAGCAAATAGTGAGTCAAATGATTGATACCTTAGCACGAGGTCTTGCAAGCGAGTATGCAATTGACCCAAATGCTTATTATGAACAAGCAACTGCTACGCTCACGCTAAAAGGCACACAAAGTTTTGTTGATATAGAATTAGCGAAACGAAGATTATTGAGCCTAAGTGTTGTTACGCAAGTTAAAATTGTTCGTAAAACACCAGAATTTGTAGAATTTAAACTAAACCACACTGGTAACCTAAGCGATCTTAAAAAAGGGTTAGGGTTAGACTCCTCATTTAAAGATTATGAGGATCCACGCGCTTTTTATCATGTTGTTGATAAAAATAGCTTAGAGTATCAATGGGTAACACCATAATGCTAATGTCTGAGCCGATGCAAATGGCACTACCGGTTACTTTACCGGATGACGAAACATTTGCATCGTATTTTGGGGGAGAAGACTCTTTGGAGGTTAATCACCTAAAAGATAGCTTTTCCAAATTAGCAAAAACGTTTCAGTATACATACCTATGTGGTTTAGGTGATTCGGGCAAGTCTCACCTTTTATATGCAACCTGTATTAAAGCACAAGAGCGTGGCCTATCTAATATGCTACTGTCTATGCGCGAAGTAATTGACTTTGGACCCATGGTATTAGACGGTTTAGAAGCGCTTGATGTTCTATGTATTGATGACGTGCATTTAGTTGCAGGGAATGATGCGTGGGAAAAAGCACTATTTAACTTCTTTAACCGGTTTAACGAACCCGGTAAAATGTTAGTAGTAACTGCTGATTTACTTCCTAGCATGCTCAATATATCTCTGCCTGACTTAGAGTCTCGTCTAACGTGGGGAACAACCTTTCAAATTCGTTCTATGAGTGATGACGATAAAGCACAAGCGCTTGTTAAGCGCGCTCACATGCGCGGCCTTGAATTAAGTGATGAGTGTGCACGCTTTTTATTAACCCGTTTAAGCCGTGATATGCGAGCTTTATTAGATGTACTCGACGAATTAGATCATGCATCTATGGCTGCACAGCGAAAATTAACTATTCCTTTTATAAAATCAACGTTAAAGCTGTAGTAGGTCTAGAATCTAGACCCTGCTTTCAGTTATCATAAGCTATTATCAGAGCGTGTTTACCTTTCCTGATTGGAATTTGTTTAATTTAAGAGTGCTTTAATCGCGTCGTGAGGGCTTTAGCGTAGTATTTATATGCGAAACCCGAACAACAAAGAACGTAGCCTCCGAGATAAACACTTCAAACTGCATGTGTTTGGTCTTTATTTAGCGTTATTGCATCACTTATGTAGGAAACTACAGTCCAATGCTTAACCTTATTTAATAGCCAACCACACAGTTGAGAAGCAATCTTGAAAGGCCAACACGCTCTTAAGCAATCACCTTCTGTGAAAGATCAGGTATCGAATGAACTTAGAAAATATATTAGCGCAAGCACTTGAGGCGGTAGCCAGTGCCAGTGAAATAGCGCAGTTAGAAGATATCAGGGTTAATTACCTTGGTAAAAAAGGCGAAATCACTAGCTTACTTAAAACGTTAGGTAAAATAGCACCTGAAGAACGTAAAGAAGCAGGCCAAGTTATAAACCAAGCTAAACAGGATGTGCAAGCTGCTATTAACGAAAAGCGTGAATTGCTTGCAAGTAAAGCACTTGAAGAAAAGCTAGCTGCTGAAACTATAGATGTAACCCTGCCAGGACGTGTTATGCCTACCGGCGGTTTACACCCAGTTACGCGCACTATTGAGCGTATAGAAAGCTTTTTTGGTGAGTTAGGTTTTGAAGTTAAATCTGGTCCAGAAATCGAAGACGATTTTCATAACTTTGATGCGCTAAATATCCCTGAGCACCATCCAGCACGTGCTGATCATGATACCTTTTATTTCAATCCTAAATTAGTACTACGCACACAAACTAGTGGCGTGCAAATTCGTACTATGGAAACTGAGCAGCCACCACTGCGCATTATTTCACCTGGACGTGTATACCGTAACGATTACGACCAAACACATACACCAATGTTCCACCAGGTTGAAGGTTTAATGGTTGATACCGATGTTAGCTTTACGGAGTTAAAAGGTATTTTGCATGATTTTTTACGTAACTTCTTTGAAGAGGATATGGAAATTCGTTTCCGTCCTTCATTCTTCCCATTTACAGAACCTTCAGCTGAAGTAGATGTTATGGGTAAAGACGGTAAGTGGTTAGAAGTACTAGGCTGCGGCATGGTACATCCCAATGTACTTAAGTCTGTGGGCATTGACCCAGAAAAATACACCGGCTTTGCCTTTGGCATGGGTGTAGAGCGTTTAACAATGTTGCGCTATGGCGTAAACGATTTGCGTGCATTTTTCGAAAATGACTTAAAATTCCTGAACCAGTTCCGTTAAGAGTGAAACAATAAAATGAAATTTAGTGAAAAGTGGTTAAGAGAGTGGGTTAATCCTGCTATTGATACGCAAGCTCTTTCGGAACAGCTTTCAATGGCTGGTCTAGAAGTTGATGGTGTTGAGCCTGCTGCTGCCAAATTTAATGGCGTAGTTGTTGGTGAAGTTGTTGAATGTGGTCAACACCCTGATGCAGATAAACTTCGTGTTACCAAAATTAACGTAGGTGGCGATGAGCTACTTGATATCGTGTGTGGTGCACCAAATTGTCGTTTAGGTATTAAAGTTGCTGTTGCAACTGTGGGCGCTGTACTTCCTGGTGACTTTAAAATTAAAAAAGCCAAACTACGCGGCCAACCTTCAAACGGAATGCTATGTGCTTTTGTTGAGCTAGGTATTAGCGAAGAAGGCGACGGCATTATGGAATTGCCAAGCGATGCACCAGTAGGCACTGATTTACGTGACTACCTAGGTCTTGATGACAATATTATAGATGTTGACTTAACACCAAATCGTGGTGATTGTTTAGGTATTAAAGGCCTTGCTCGTGAAGTAGGTGTTTTAAATAGCATTGACGTAAATGTATTAGATATCCCAGCGGTTACGCCAACAATTGATGACAAAGTATCAATTGAGCTAGTTAACGAAGATGCATGTCCTCGTTACCTTGGCCGTGTGATAAAGGGCATTAACCTTGATGCTGAAACACCACTTTGGATGGTTGAAAAATTACGTCGTAGTGGCGTACGTTCTATCGATCCTGTAGTTGATGTTACTAACTATGTATTACTTGAACTTGGCCACCCAATGCACGCGTTTGATTTAAATGCGATTGAAGGTGGTATTAAAGTTCGTAGTGCAAACGCAGGCGAAGAACTTGTTTTATTAGATGGTAATACCGCTAAATTAAACGACACAACACTTGTGATAGCCGATCATAATAAAGCACTTGCAATTGCGGGTATTTTTGGTGGGGAGCAATCAGGTGTTACAGATAAAACATCTGATATATTACTTGAAAGCGCATTTTTTAATCCTGTAGCAATTGCAGGACAAGCACGTAGCTACGGTTTACACACTGATGCTTCACACCGTTATGAACGCGGTGTTGATTTTGCTCTACAACACGATGCAATGGAACGTGCAACAGCACTTCTTCTTGAAATTGTGGGTGGTCAAGCAGGTCCAGTAGTTGAAGCTGTTGCGGCTGATAAACTACCAAAAGTGACTGAAGTACGTCTTCGTCGTGCACGTTTAGACCGTGTTATTGGTCATCATATTGAAGATGCTAAAGTAACAGATATTCTTACGCGTTTAGGTCTTGATGTTAAAGTAGAAAATGAAAGCTGGAGTGCGGACGTACCAAGCTACCGTTTTGATATTCGCATCGAAGAAGATTTAATTGAAGAAGTAGCACGTGTTTACGGTTACAACAGCATTCCAAATGTTGCACCAACTGCAAAACTTAAAATGACGACACATAACGAAGCAACTATTGCGCTTAGCAAGTTCCGCAATACGTTAGTGACTCGTGGTTACCAAGAAGCAATTACGTACAGCTTTGTAGACCCTAAAGCACAAGCTATTTTACACCCAGAGTGTAAAGCAATGGTATTACCGCATCCTATTTCAATTGAAATGTCAGCAATGCGTGTAAGTTTAATGCCGGGTTTATTAGCGTCTGTAGCGTATAACCAAAATCGCCAACAGCCTCGTATTCGTTTATTCGAACATGGTCTTAAATTTATAAGCGACGAAAGTGCAGAAAATGGTGTTTACCAAGTACCGGTTATTGGCGGTGTTATTACGGGTCTTGTAAATGGTGAACATTGGGTTGAAGAAAAACGCAATGTTGATTTTTACGATTTAAAAGGTGATGTTGAAGCCTTACTTGCAATTACCAATGACATTACTCGCTTTGAAATTAAAGCCGAGCAGTCAGATGGACTTCACCCTGGTCAATCAGCAGTAATATATGTTGATGGTAAAAAGGTTGGTTTTTTTGGTGCTTTACATCCTCAAGCTCAAAAGTCGTTAGATATCAACAACGCAACTTTTGTTTTTGAAATTGAAATGTCAGCAATAGAAAAAAGAAATTTACCGCAAGCCGAAGGGGTGTCTAAATTCCCTTCAAATCGCCGCGACATCGCGATTTTAGTGGCAGACAGCGTTAAATCTGGCGACATTTTAAGCGTGATCGAAAAAGTTGGCGGAAATCAATTGGTTGACCTAAACTTATTCGATGTGTATAAGGGCAAAGGTATTGAGCCAAATTATAAGAGTTTGGCGATTGCTCTAACACTGCAAGCGGTTGATAGAACACTCGAAGAGAAAGATATCAATCTAGTAGTTGATAACGTGGTGGCCGAATTGGCCGAACAGTTTAATGCATCGTTGAGGGACTAGATATGGCGCTTACTAAAGCCGACATAGCTGAACACCTATTTGAAAAGCTCGGGATCAATAAAAAAGATGCCAAAGATTTAGTTGAAGCGTTTTTTGAAGAAATCCGCTCAGCGCTAGAAAAAGGCGAGCAGGTTAAGCTCTCTGGATTTGGTAACTTTGATCTTCGAGACAAAAAAGAAAGACCAGGCCGCAACCCGAAAACAGGCGAAGATATTCCTATTTCGGCACGTCGCGTGGTGACTTTTCGACCAGGTCAAAAGCTTAAAACCCGCGTAGAAGTGGGCACAAGCAAAGCAAAATAAAAAAAGGCAGCGTAAGCTGCCTTTTTATTTGCCTGAATAACCTAGTTATTAAATTATACCAACCTGCATAAATCTTTGATCAATTTAACGAATTAAATAACACTATAACGTCGTTAAAATATTTTTATCTAGAACAACTAGATACAAAATTTTTGCCTAGTTCTAGCGTAATTTCCTTAACGTTAAATAGACCCCATACATAAGCAGATTGGTATTAGGTTATTTTTGCGATTATAAATTAAAACTCTCGAGGAGATACAAAATCACCTGCCATTATTTGCTGAAATGTTTGCTCTGCAAGTACATCTAGGCTATCTAAGCTTTTACCATTTGCGACTAATTTCTGCTCAATTTCAAATACATCAATATTTTCAATCCCCGACATTTGCGCTACTTTAGAAAATATATATGCGTGCTTAAACTTATCATGTTTATAAAAAAGACTAATAAGTGATGTATACACTTCCGGATTCGGTATGTTTTCTTTTTTATTGAGCTCTAGAGTTTTATAAAGTAAATCAATGGTTTTTTCATCATCAAATTTAATATAGTACGATGCTAAAAAAAATTGCATTTCGGCACTTTGCGTTACACTTTTATCATTTTCTATAGCCAATAATTTAGTCAACGCACTTTGGTTGTTATTTCGTGACCATTGGTAGTAGAGCAAACCTGGGTGGTTTGTATTTTGGGTATCTTGATATAACCGAGTCATTTCTTTAATACTCGTTAGTTGACCATCAATACGTGACGTTTTTTTAGCTTTTAACTTAATATGTTCAATTTTAGCGGCCAAAGTTATGCATTGGTTATAAGATTCAAAGTCCTTGAGTAATTGGTATTTATTTTCATCAGTAGGGTCTTTGTATTCTATGTAGCGTTTGATAATTACATCAGAACGCTCATCCTTGCAGTGACTGTCTTTGTTTAAGTCGCTACAAAAGCCAGGTGTTTCTTTGCACACTTGTGCGAGTGTTAACGGCTCTTCACACCCTGCCAATGTTAGCAAACCCAATAGTACACTTGCTTTTTTAAGCATTCCTTAACCCCAAATGAATATTTACTTTGTTATTCTAACGCAATCATTTAACGCCTAACAGTAGAGAATAACTTCAGTTTAAATTAGAATAGCCCTGCCTGAAGTGCATTACTCTCAAAATATAGTGCATTTTTAAAGGCTATCCGTTCAAAATGATAAACTTAGGTAAATAAAATGACCTCATCTCACGAGTTAGAATACACAAATAGTTGGCAAGAGCGCCAAGATTACGCAGAAAGCATGCAACCAATCATTGGTAAGCTTTACCGTAATCGTGGTATCGAAATCGCTGTATATGGCCGTCCTCTCGTAAATGCCAGTACTATCGATATTATCAAATCTCACAAAACCGTTGCTCAGTTTGAAGGCACTAAATTACGTTTGCGCGAAAGCTTCCCATTTTTAGAAGCTATCAGCAAAATGGAATTAAACTCAGCACGTATTGATATTGGTAAGCTTGCATATAGTTATTTGTTCACTGAAGCCGCAAAAGGTCGTTCAGTAGAAGAGTTTGTAAAAGATGAACTTGCAGAAATAACAGACTCACCAGCGAAAGAGCCACGCGATGTAGTATTGTATGGTTTTGGTCGTATCGGTCGTTTATTAGCGCGTTTATTAATTGAAAAATCAGGTCCATATTCAGATTTACGTTTGCGCGCTATTGTTGTGCGTGGTGGTAAAGATGGGGATCTTGAAAAGCGTGCAAGCTTACTGCGTCGTGATTCAATTCACGGTCCATTCAATGGCTCAATCACGATTGATAAAGAACGCAATGCAATTAAAGCTAACGGTAGCTACATTCAAGTTATTTACGCTAACTCTCCTAGCGAAATTGATTACACTCAATACGGTATCGACAATGCATTAATTGTTGATAACACCGGTATTTGGAAAGACGAAGCGGGCCTTGGCCAGCACCTAGAGTGTAAGGGCGCTGCAAAAGTATTATTAACAGCTCCTGCAAAAGGCAATATCAAAAACATCGTATATGGTGTTAATAACAAAGATATTTTACCTGAAGATAAAATTGTTTGTGCAGCAAGCTGTACAACCAATGCAATTACACCAACGCTTAAAGCATTAAACGATAAGTTTGGTATCAATAATGGCCATGTTGAAACTGTACACTCGTACACGAACGATCAAAACCTTATTGATAACTACCACAAAGCAGAGCGCCGTGGCCGTGCCGCAGCACTTAACATGGTAATTACTGAAACAGGGGCTGCAAAAGCGGTTTCAAAAGCATTACCAGAGCTTGAAGGCAAATTAACAGGTAACGCAATCCGCGTACCTACACCTAATGTGTCGCTAGCTATTTTAAATCTTAACTTAGCAACAAGCACATCAGTTGAAGAGCTAAACGCATTTTTACGCGATACTGCACTTCATTCAGACTTACGTGACCAAATTGATTACACCGCATCAACGGAAATTGTATCTACCGATTTAGTAGGTAGCCGTTACGCAGGTGTTGTTGATTCACAAGCAACGATTGTTGAAGATAACCGTATCGTTTTATATGTATGGTACGACAATGAGTTTGGTTACAGCTGCCAAGTAGTTCGTTGTATGCGCGATATGGCCGAAGTGTCATTCCCAAGCTTACCTCGCTAATTTATTTGCAGTGACTTAAAAGCCAGCATGTTGCTGGCTTTTTTGGTCGTGTATTATTTTTAAAGCGTATGCCTTGTGATAGGCTTTAATTAAGAAGATGCACATTCGTTTTACTATTTATAAAATAATGTCAGTTCTGTGAATTAATAAGCAGATAAACTTATTCAACCTAAAGGTTTTTTCATGAAAATCAGCAGCAATTTCGACAGTGGTAATATCAAAGTTATTGAAGCCACCGATCCTTTAAATATTCAATTAGAAATTAATAAAGATCACCAGTCTGAATTTTATCAGTGGTTTCACTTTCGTCTTGAAACAACACCTTACCAATTGCATAAGTTAAATATTAATGAGCTTGATAAATCAGCTTACCCAGATGGTTGGGAAGGGTACCAAGCCGTTGCATCATATGACCGCCAAACATGGTTTCGTGTACCATCAAGCTATGAAAATGGCACATTAAGCTTTGAAATTGAACCAGAGTGCGGCAGCGTATATTTTGCTTACTTTGCGCCATACAGTTACGACCGCCATTTAGATTTATTATCTTGGGCACAAAGCCAAGGCGCTTGCCAATTAATAACGCTTGGTGAAACACTCGATGGCCGCGATATGAGTGTGCTTAAAATTGGTGAGCCAAGTGAAGACAAGAAAACCATTTGGATCACAGCACGTCAACACCCAGGTGAAACAATGGCAGAGTGGTATGTTGAAGGTCTACTGCACAAACTTCTTGATGACGAAGACCCACATGCAGCTGCGCTTCTATCAAAAGCAGTTTTTTACGTTGTGCCTAATATGAATCCAGACGGTAGCGCACGCGGACATCTTCGTACTAACGCTAAAGGTGTTAACTTAAACCGTGAATGGCAAACACCAAGCATGGAAAATAGCCCTGAGGTTTACTTAGTGCTTAATAAAATGCGCGAAGCTGGCTTAGATATGCACTTAGACATACACGGCGATGAAGCTATCCCATATAACTTTGTGGCAGGCAGTGAAGGTATTCCAAGTTACGATGAACGCTTAAAAGGTTTAGAAGATAGCTTTAAAGCTGCGCTTTTAACTATTACACCTGAGTTTCAAGATGAGCATGGCTATCCAAAAGATGAGCCAGGTCAAGCTAACCTAACGGTAGGTTCATCAGCTACGGCTGAAGAATTCAAAGCATTAACGTACACAATTGAAATGCCATTTAAAGACAACAACGATTTACCTGATCCAGATTACGGCTGGTCAGATCGTCGTTCGTATCAATTTGGTCAAGATACATTAGCGGCTATTGTTAATGTTGTTGATGATTTAAGATAAAACGTTTATCTAAAAGGGTATCAATAGTTTTGATACCCTTTTTGCTTTTAATAAAACCCTTTGTATAAAAAATAATAATCATATAGCAGCTTTATTCTTAAAACGTTTTCAACGCTTCTTCGCTGCGTATTATCACCGTATCGGTACAAATCAATCTACTTTCATTTAAATACTACAGATGTAATGCCTTTCGCCAAGTGTGTAATTATATATTTTGAAAATTAAGTGTTAACAAAGTTAGGTTACTTAAGTTAAGATTAATTAAATCATGAGTCGGGACGGGAGAGGTAAAACCTTATTTCGTAAAGCTTATGTAGCGTAGTAGCTAAAGCAGAGTCTCGTAATTAAAAATAATAAATATAACTATAGAGGATATCCATGGAAGCTTTTGTAAGTGCTGTTAATGATGTTGTTTGGAGTAATGCACTCATCTATTTATGCCTAGGCGCAGGCTTGTTTTATTCAGTATTAACTCGATTTGCTCAAGTTAGACATTTTAAAGAAATGTGTAAGTTATTATTTAGTCCTAACACGTCTGATAAAGGTATCTCATCTTTTCAAGCCCTTGCAGTATCGTTGTCTGGACGAGTAGGCGTTGGTAATATCGCTGGCGTTGCTGCCGCTATCGGCTTTGGTGGGCCAGGCGCAATTTTTTGGATGTGGGTTGTTGCATTTTTAGGTGCAAGCACTGCATACGCAGAGTCTACTTTAGGCCAAATTTATAAAACAGAAGAAGACGGGCAATATCGTGGTGGCCCAGCGTACTATTTTGACCGTTGTTTAGGGCAAAAGTGGCTAGCTGTTTTATTTGCTGTTTCGGCGATTATTGCCTGTGGTGTTTTTCTACCTGGTGTACAAGCAAATGCAGTAGGTAATGCGTTTACCCAAGTGTTTGGCAGTGGCAACATGGTTACTACTAGCTTTGGTGACGTAGGTAGCTTTAAGTTAGTCGCTTTAGCAATCATCCTTATTGTTTTAGCGTTTATTATTTTTGGCGGTATAAAGCGTATTGCAAACTTTACGCAAGTAGTAGTGCCATTTATGGCATTGGGTTACATAGTACTGGCATTAATCGTGGTATTTTTAAATTTAGATAAAGTAGCTGATATATTCTATTTAATTATTAGTGATGCATTTACTGCACAGGCTGGTTTTGGTGCCGCTATTGGTTGGGGCGTAAAGCGTGGTATATATTCTAATGAAGCTGGCCAAGGTAGTGGGCCTCATGCTGCAGCCGCTGCAGAGGTTGATCACCCAGCTCAACAGGGTTTAGTACAAGCTTTTTCGGTTTATGTTGATACCATTTTTGTGTGTACTGCAACAGCATTAATGATTTTAATAACGCAGCAATATAATGTTGTGGGTGATTTACCAGCAGGACAGTTTATTGTACAAAATGTCGATGCAGCCACTGAAGTAGGCTCAGCAGCCTTTACTCAAATGGCTTTATTTAGTGTATTTGGCAGCTTTGGACAAGCATTTGTCGGTATTGCATTATTCTTCTTTGCCTTTACCACAATACTTGCTTATTACTTCATTGCAGAGACAAATATTGCTTACTTAAATCGTTACTTTAAAGGCAATATCCCGCTTGTCCTTGTGAAATTTGTGATCATGTTCATGGTTGCATACGGTATGGTTAATAATTCAGGTTATATTTGGACTATTGGAGATATTGGCGTTGGCTTAATGGCTTGGATTAACATATTGGGTATTTTAGCTATTTTCTTTGTAGCTAAGCCAGCTTTGTTATGTTTGAGCGATTATGAGGATCAGAAGAAAAAAGGCGGAAAAATCACATTTGACCCAGTTAAATTAGGGATTAAAAACGCTTCGTTTTGGGAAAAGCGTTTAGAGAAACAGTCAAAAGACGCTGAGTAATTAAACTTAGTGGGCAACTTAGAAAATTATAGCCCCTAAATCAGTTGTTGGTTTGAATTCAAAAAAGACAACGAGAAATAAAACAAGTACAATAAAGGCGCCGAAAGGCGCTTTTTTTATGCGTAGTATGGAGAGAAGTATGGCGATTATTCGTTGCCCAAAATGTGCAAAATCAATTTCAGATAAACATAAGCAATGTCCGCATTGCGAAAGCAACATTGCAGAGCTAAACGACGAGCAAGTTTTACAACTTCAGCGCGAACAGCGAATTAAAAAAAAGCAGATGTTTATAAATCACTCCTTTTTGGCGCTTATCTTATTTTTAGGTGGTTTTTTCTGCTTGTACTTTTTACAACCGCAAGAAGAAACACTTCAGTGGTATGCTTACACTGCCGCAATAGGCATAGGCTGTATCTGGTACCTTATAAATCGTATTATTTTAGTGACTCTAAAAAAGAAAAAATGACATGAACATCGACAATCTTGTACAAAATATTACTCCCGAATTATTCGAACGCTTACAATACGGTGCTTCTACTGGCAAGTGGCCAGACGGTACCGTTTTATCAGATGAACAAAAGCAACAAACAGTGCAGTTGGTTATGTTGTATCAAGCAAAGGTGGCTCAATCAAACGAGCAATTTACGATTGGTGCTAATGGTGAAATGATCCAAAAGACAAAAGCTCAACTACAAAAAGAATTCAAATCAGACAACGAAATAGCTAGGTTTAGTGAACATGATCTTTAAGCACCTTTTTACACCTAAGTGGAAACACCCAAAGCAACAAGTACGTCTTGATGCTATCGAAAAATTAGACATTGAACGTGATGCAACCATATTAAACACGTTAGCACTTGAAGATAGCTCAGCTGAAATTCGCCGTAAAGCGCTGCAAAAGGTAAACAATTTGCCGCTATGGTGGAAAGCGTATAAACAAGATCAAGCATTAAAAGATATAGCAGAGCTGCAAATATCTAATGCTGTTTTAAATAGCGAAAGTACACTAACAGCGCAAATCAAAAGTGAATACATAGAGCGTTTTGCACCTGTTAAAACACTCGAAAAGTTAGCATTTGCAGAAAAAGAACTGCAAGTACGCGTTAAATTATTAAAACGTTTAGCAAACCCAAAATTAGTAGAAAAAGCATTTAAAGAAGGTAGCGAAGAGCTACAAACTCAGTTAGTTGAACTTGTTATTACCCATCAATTAATTAAGCCATTAGTAAAACATGCAAAAGGTGATGCAAAAGCAGCACTTGAAACGCATATTGAAAATGAGCGTTTAGCAATTGAAATGCCACTTCAGTTTGAAAGTGCAACACGTGTTATTTTAGCTAAGTTAAATGCTTTACGTGAAAAAACAGATTTTGGTGTTGTAAATTCACAAGCCGGCGAATTAATGGCCCAGTGGCAAGCACTTGAGCTCAAATGGTTAAGTGATGAACGTGTAAAGCTGCTTGATGAAAAATATATTTCTATTACTACTAAGTTAGATGCACACATTGAACAGCTAAAAGCAGTACATGACAAAGAGCAGCAGCAATTAGCGCAACAACAGCGTCAATTATTAGCACTTGCAACACTTGAAGCTTTGGGTGAAGAAATTGAAAATGCCTTACAGCTTGGTCTTGAAACTCCAGAGCAAATTCAACAAGATTGGCTTGATGCAAAAGTAGCGCAAGCTAAGCAAGCTATTAGCGAAACAGAACTTGCTAATAATGCACAATCAAAACTCGCTGTAAGCAAGTTAGAAAAACTATTTACTCAAGTTGCTAAATTACCCGAGCTAACAACTGCTATTAAAGAGTACAAACTCGCTTTTGCAGCATTATGCGAAATTAAGCCAGCAGAAGATTTAGCACAATACGATGCAACTCTAACTGAATTTAATAATGGCTTTAAAGCAGCGCGTAATCATTTGAATGTTTTAGATGGCGCACTGCAAAGTACCTTTAAAACACAGTTAAATGGGCATAAAAAGCAATTTTTAGCACCAATGAATGAGCTAGTTAAGCCACTTGAAAAAAACCAAAGCCAAGCAAAGCGCAAAGCTCGTGATGTTAAGCGCCTAATCGAAGAAGGTCGTTTTAATGTTGCTTTTGGCGTGTTTAAAGGCTTTGAAGAGTTATTTAATACACTTACTGAGCAATATCAGCAGCCACTTGTAAACATAAAAGCAGACCTTGAAGCGCAACTTGCAGATGCGAAAGATTGGCAAAAATACGCTGCAGCACCAAAGCGTAAAGCTTTATTAGAAGAAGTAAGTGCATTAGTAAGCGAAGAGTGTACAGACCCACAACAACGCGCAGAGCAAGTAAAAGCGCTACGTAAACGTTGGAATGAGTTAGGTCGTTTAGACACAGATGAAGAAAAGCTACAAGGTGTGCAGTTTGATGAACAAATCGAGTTGTTATTTGAGCCTTGCCGTAGTTACTTCGCAGAGCAAGAAGTGCAACGCGAAGCATCAAAAGCACAGCGTGAAAGTATTATTAACGACATGCATGCGCTCCATTTACAGCCAACTGCTGAGGATGATTTTGATTGGAAACAATATGAAAGCCAATATAATCGTTTAAATAAAGCGTGGCGCAGTGTGGGTAAAGTTGACCCTAAAACATACCGTACACTAAACGATCGTTATAAAAATGAGCAACAACAAGTACTGGCTTTATTAAACGCATTTCATAAAAGTAATGCAGCACTTAAAAATGAGTTAGTAGAAAAAGCGCAGCAATTATCACAAAGCGATGATTTAGCCGCTGCCTGCCAAGAGTTGAAGCAAATGCAGCAGCAATGGCAAACCATTGGCTTTGCTGGTTTAAAAGCTGAAAATGCGTTATGGCAAAAGTTTCGTCAGTATAACGATGAAACATTTACTAAGCGTAGTAGTGAGTTTGAGCAGCAAAAACTCGAGCAAAACGAGTCAGATAAACAAGCAATTGCAGAGCTTGCAGAGCTTGAAGCAGCACTTAGTGATGTTAATCAAAGAGCGCAGTTGCACGACCTAGAAACAAAAGTGAAAGGGTACACGCAATTTAGATCGTTAGCGCCAAAGGTTACTAAACTATTAGCTGCTATTGACGATAAACTTGCATTGCTTACAAGCAAATCAGAGCAAGCTAATCTAGATGCGTTAATTACAGCACTTGAAAACAATGAAGCGTTACCAAGTCAGTATCAAGCACCGCTTAAAACAGCATTAAATACAGATCAACTTATTACGCGCATGGAAATATTAGCGAACGTAAGTTCAACTGATAAGTCACTTAGAATGGCAGAACAAGTAGCCATGTTAGATGACAAACATCGTGGCGAACATGCTGATTTAAACTATTATTTAAAACAGTTATTAGCGCTCAGTGCTGGTTCAGTTGAACCTGACACACTAACGCGACTTAAAGCGACACTTGCAGCTTAATACACTAGGGGGTGTTGACCTTTCGTGGTTGAATTTGCAGCAGACTGTTTGGTATTTAGGCAAGGCAGTGTCTATGTAGTGTGGTTATTCCCCATAAATAGGCGATAACGCAGCATAAATGCCAAACATGCGCTGCCCTTTGGGTTCTTTCTAGGGACGATTAACTCTTTGTTGCTCGGTTTTGACTTAGCCCGCTAGGTTACAAACCTCACGCCGCGATTAAATCGACCCTAGATTGAACAAATTTCAATCCACAAAGGACAACACTCCCTAGAACCAGCACAATATGTGCTGGTTACTATTTTACTAAGCCGCTTTAATAGCGGCTTTTTTATGTATCACTAATTCATAAACAAAAGGGTTCTCATGAGAATTTTAGTTATTATTGCAGCGTTATTTTTAACTGCCTGTAATACCACGCAAGGCATATCAGTATATTCATTTACTAACTCTGAGGTTGAATCTGTACTGGGTAAGCAATTACCAAAGTTAAGTGAAAAAGTAAGCTTAATGGGTTTGCCGGTTCAGTTTGATGTAAACGATTTAAGTGTAAATATTGGGCCTGATAACCGCGACGTTGTTGTTCTTGGTGCCGATTCTAGCGCTGAAATTAATGCATTCGCTCTTAAATACCCTGTGCGTTTAAAGCTGCAAATTGAAGGTAGCCCATTTTACGACAGTGAGAAAAAAGCAGTGTTTTTACGTAATATTAAATTACTTGATTCGAGTGTAGATGCCGGTGGTTTTAAAGGTAATTTAGGTGCGCTTGATAGCCAAGCAATGGATGTTATTAATGCTTTTTTAGCGGTTAACCCAGTTTATACTCTAAACATGGATGACCCTAAAATGATGCTACTTAGTAAACTTCCACTTGATATGAAAGTGGTTGAAGGCGCAATTAAGCTAGTACCTCGTCTATAAGTAGATCTACCTACTTACAATATACGTATTGATTAGCCTGACTTTCAGGCTAATTAGGTTTTAATATTATGGCGGCTCCTCGTACTGTCCCCACTTCTCGGCTTTCTCGATTTGCAAAATTAGGCTCACTTGCCACAGGTGTTGCTACCAACATGTTAGTTGATGGTGCTAAGAGCGCGCTAACTGGTAAAGGTTGGGATAATAAAAGCTTACTGCTACAACCTAAAAACATTGAAAAACTAGCCACACAGCTATCACATTTACGTGGTGCAGCAATGAAACTGGGGCAATTGCTTTCAATGGATGCGGGTGATCTACTTAGTCCTGAATTAGCTCAGTTACTTGCTTTACTTCGCTCAGACGCGAACCCAATGCCTCATAAGCAGCTTGTTGAAGTGTTAAAAGAGCAATGGGGGGATGAGTGGCTAGCGCGTTTTTCTCATATTGAGTTAAGACCTTTTGCAGCGGCTTCTATAGGGCAAGTTCATTTAGCTTATAAAGAAAATGGCGATCAGCTTGCTGTTAAAATTCAATATCCTGGTATTGCAAAAAGTGTAGTAAGTGATGTCGATAACGTTATTTCGTTATTAACGATTTCTCGATTATTGCCAAAAGATCTTAATATTAAACCACTTATTGGTGAGGCTAAGGCACAGTTATTAGCTGAGGCTGATTATAAACGTGAGGCTCAGTACTTAATACGTTATAAAAATGCATTAGCAACTAATCCCCATTTTAAAGTACCCAACGTATATCCAGAGCACAGCACACAACAAGTGCTAACTATGGAGTATATAAAAGCAGAACCTATTGAGAGCATTACAGAGCTACCAGATAGTCAAAAAAGCTTTGTTGCAGAGCAACTGATTGATTTGTTTTTTAAAGAAATGTTTGAATTTAAATTAATTCAAACCGACCCTAACTTTGCCAACTTTCATTATCAGCTTGATACACAAAAAATTGTTTTATTTGATTTTGGTGCAACGCGAGAAATATCAACCGAGCTTAGCTTAGCGTACTTAGCCTTATTTAAAGCGGGTAGCGAAAACAACCGAGAAGGTGTACTTAAAGCGGCATCACACATAGGTTATTTTAAAAATGACTTAGTTGATGAGTATAAAAACAACGTCATTGATTTATTTTTAATGGCGTGCGAGCCACTAAGAGCAGAAGGGGAATTTGATTTTAAAAATAGCGAACTCGCGCTCAAAATTAAAAATGCAGGGCTTGCCCTTAGTGCGCAATCTCAGCAATGGCATACACCGCCCGTTGATGCGTTATTTATTCACCGAAAACTTGCAGGACTTTATTTAATAGCCGCAAGGCTAGGTGCAAAAATAGATGTAAAAACGTTATTTAAGCACTATTTATAGCTTTTTAACTTACGCGTAAGTGCACTTTAAGTAATGAGTGCAATTAGTGTATAAAATTGCCATAATGCTCGCGATATTTCGCGAGGTGTATTTATGATAAAACAATTTTTAAACGATCCTAAATTATTGCTAAACGCAGTAGGTGAGGGCATATACGGTTTTGACCTATCGGGTAATGCGGTGTTTGTTAATCCTGCCGCTGAGCTCATGACAGGTTGGTGCGCTGAGGAACTATTAGGTAAAAAAATACACCAATATCATCACCATACTCATGCTGATGGCACACCTTATCCCGCAGATGAATGCCAAATTTACTGCACCATGTTTGACGGAAAGCGTCGTGAAGTTAAAAATGAAGTTTTTTGGCGTAAAGACGGTAGCTCATTTGCAGTTCAATACACTTCAACACCGGTTTATCAAAATGATAAGTTAATTGGTGCTGTAGCGGTATTTCGCGATATATCACTGCAACAGCAAACACAAAATGCACTACAAGAGGCACTTACTCAAGTAAAGCACTTAAGTGAGCAGCTAAAAGATGAAAACAACTACTTAATTGCAGAGCTCAACGAAGACTGGCAAGACTCAGGGCTAGTTGGACAAAGCCATATATTTCAAACCATGTTAGATCAAATAAAACTGGTAAGTGAAACCGACAGCACAGTGCTTATACTTGGCGAAAATGGCACGGGTAAAGAATTAGTAGCCCGTAATTTGTATCGACTAAGCAAGCGTAGCGAACAAGCTTTTATAAAAGTAAATTGCGCCGCATTTACCCCAAGCTTGCTAGAATCGGAATTGTTTGGTCATGAAAAGGGCGCGTTTACAGGTGCCAATGACCGCCGTAAAGGGCGCTTTGAACTTGCTGATAAAGGCACCTTGTTTTTAGATGAGATAGCAGAGCTTCCACTTGAGGCGCAAAGTAAATTACTGAGAGTCCTGCAAGAACAAGAGTTTGAACGCGTGGGTGGCAGCAACACGCTAAAAGTAAACATTAGAGTAATTGCAGCGACTAATCGCGACTTGTGGGAAATGGTACAAAAAGGCACGTTTAGAATTGATTTGTATTATCGGCTCAATGTATTTCCTATAAAAGTACCCGCCCTTAAAGATCGAAAAGAAGATATTCCTTATTTATGCGCTAATTTGATTGCGCAGCTAAATAAACGGCTCGGGAAAAACTTAAAAGGGCTAAGTAAAAAAGCAATTACGCAGCTGCAGGCTTACGATTGGCCAGGCAATATTAGAGAGCTGCAAAATGTACTTGAACGTGAAGCTATTTTATCTAATCAAGCGGTACTTCAGCTAAGTCAGCCTTTGCAAGCGGGTGGTGAAGTTGTTATTAATCCTTCACTTACGCTCGATGAAGCGCAAAAGCAGCATATAACCTCTGTTCTCGCGTTATCGCACTGGCAAATATCAGGTGATAAAGGAGCGGCAGTTAAATTGGGCTTACCTGAGAGTACACTACGCTCAAAAATGCGAAAGTTAGGAATCGCTAAAAATTCGTGATATATCGCGAAGTACGCTTTATATCGCGTGGTTTATTTTTATTTTTTAAAATAATTTCTTTAATATCAATGAAGTAATTAAGGTTTCAGCTTGGTCTGAAAGTTGCAAATGCTTGCGTAACACCCGTCATTATGAAGCAAGTACTATGAAGTTTGATATTAAAGAAGAAGACATGATTATTAAGCCCTATAACACAGAAGGGCCAATTTATATCCGCGAGCAAAAAGGATTTTTTCAGCGCATACGCCGTAATTTAGGTTGGCTGCTAATGCTAACTTTTATTGCAATACCGTGGATCCAATATAACGGTCAACAAGCTGTGCTGCTTGATGTGGCAACGCAAACCTTTACTATTTTTGGTTTAACACTCCTTCCTCAAGATTTTATGATTTTAGCCCTGCTATTCATGGTGGGGGCTTTTGCGTTATTTTTTGTAACCAACTGGCTTGGTCGGGTTTGGTGTGGTTATACCTGCCCGCAAACAATATGGATGCTCATGTTTTCGTGGGTAGAGCAACGCATAGAAGGCACTCGAAATCAGCGAATTAAATTAGATAAATCTCAGTGGACGCTAAGTACTTGGCGCAAAAAAATAACTAAGCACAGTGCGTGGATTATTATTTCAGTTTTAACCGCCACCTCGTTTATGGCGTATTTTATTCCAGCAAAAAGTTTGTATATGGAAATGCTTACATTTGAATGGTCAGGTATTACGAGCTTTTGGGTGTTTTTATTCGCTTTTTGCACTTACGGTAATGCAGGGTTTTTACGCGAAAAAATGTGCACGATTGCTTGCCCGTATTCTCGTTTTCAGGCTGTTATGTTTGATAAAGATACGTTGCTTGTAACCTATGATAGCACGCGCGGTGAAAGCCGAGGGCCACGTAAACGCAAAGCTGATCCAAAAGAGCTTAACTTAGGTGACTGTGTAGACTGTAACTTATGTGTAGAGGTTTGCCCGGCAGGTATAGACATTCGAAATGGCTTACAATATGAATGTATAAACTGTGGCTTATGTATTGATGCTTGCGACGATACCATGGAGAAATTTGGTTATCAAAAAGGCTTAATTAAATACGCCAGCGAAAAACAAATGGAAGGCAAAAAAACCAATCCATTTAGATTAAAACTAATAGGATACGGCGCATTAACGGCTTTGTTAATCATTTCTATGTTTGCATGGATGCTGCAACGCACACCAATAGAAGCCTCAGTACTACGCGATAGGAATGCGCTTTATAGAGTGAACTACGAGGGCCTGGTAGAAAACCCTTATACACTTACTATTATTAATAAAACGCAGCAAGCACTGCATTACAGTATTGCCATAGAGGGCTTGCCAGAAGCAACACTCTCAAGTCCAAGTTCTACACTTATACAGCCAGGTGCAATGAAAAGAGTCCCCGTTACTGTAACAGCTGATGGTTACAATATTGCGCACAAAGTGAGTAAGTTACAATTTATAGTAACAGCGCAAGAAGATGCCAGCATTACTATAACCAAAGACAGCCAATTTTATAAAAATTAGTACAGTATATAAGCTCTATATAAACAACGACTTGAGCTCTACCTAGCTCAAGTCATTGTTTAATTCATTTAAAATAAAATGCTTTGCAGATTCTAGATTATCAAAAAGACAATCTTTGAAAGTAACGTCTCTTTTGGCGTTTTGCATTATTCGTTGCATTTGGCTTATAGCAATAGGTGATGTAAGCACAAACGCGCTAATTAAACAGTTGTTTTGCTGCATGCTGTGGCTTATGGCTACCATTTCTTGCTCGGCCAGTGGGGTTGCAGCTACAACGTTTGATGAGTCACTTATATAACCCCATTTCTCGCCTTTAAATGATTGAATGGTTTCAAAAAGCGCTGCTTTAAAATTACTTAAAAGCTCAAGTTCTAGGTTTCCGCTAAATTGTGCAATAACTATATTATTTTCAAGCGATAAATTAACGTGTCCGTTTTTATTTTTGTATTCCATTAATACCTCCTAAATTAGCTTTTTATCTAAATTTCGTTTAGCAGCCAAGAGGGTACAAGCGGCTGCAAACTTATTAAAGTGCTTTAATATAGTTAAGGGCGCTTTTAATAACCGCTACTTGCGCCAAAATACATTCTTCATCTGTGGCTGTTGGACTATCAGGGTATACCTCTGTTGTGGTTACATAGGGTGCATCTGTAAAGCCCATACACAAACCTAAATCGCGTGCTGCGTAATTAATAACGCCAAATTGCTCTTGAGGGACGCCTATTAACTGGTTATTTTCATCACTCGGTGCAATGTGCGTGACCTTTGCTACATCTTCGATAATTACTTTTTGAAATTCAGGCTCAGGCTTATTGGTATCGGCCACTAAATAAAACCCATCAGGTATGTTCCAATTAGTGTTTGTTGTGCCTTCACGGGCAGCAAGTGCGGGTCTAAATTCACTATTATCGCTGTCGGTTGTTTCGTGTAAATCAATATGAGCAACTAAGTCTACATTGAGTGATTTTACAAACGCCATAATAGCTGCTGACTCTTGTGCTGGGCTGCCTTCGTAAAATGAGCGGTTAGGATCAATAGCATCAGGGTTCCAGCGGTTTATAGTTTCATATCCCCAAGGGCTAATGCAGGGCGCAACAACAATATTAAACTGCTCTGAGTGTTGCATAGCAGATGTTTTAGCAAATCTAAGTGCGCCATGTACGCCACTGGTTTCGTAGCCATGTACACCACCTGTGATTAAAACAGTTGGTTTATTAGTATTAAAGTTAGGCGTTTTTAATATATATAATAGGTAAGTGCCAGCGGCGTAATTAAGCTCGCCGTATTGCTCTATATCCAAGGTGTTTTTAAGGTCATTAATTAGCGTTACGACTTCGTTTTGGTAACTGCGTTTAATGTTTTGGCGTGCTAACCACAGGGCTTTATCGTTGTTATTCCATTTTTTGCCAGGTGTGCCAATGGGGTATGTGCTGTTAGTCATAATAAACCTTTATATCAATTGTTATTAGCTTTCCTATAAATAAGGAGGGCAATTACAATTGGTAGAGTTACTTAATAAAGGCGTAGCTTAACGCTGAGTAAATTAGCGTGCAAATTAAAACGTTAAAGTCATATTTTTTATAGCGCGCGATTGCTGGGATTTAATATAGCTTTGGTTTGCGTATTCACCCGAAATACTACCGAATCGATCGCGTTTCACACTAATTGTTAAATCACACGTTTTACCTTGATCTACTTGCGAGCTGCTAAACATATCTAAACTTCGCAGATTTATTTCAAGGCGCGAAGTGTTAAGCGCAAAAAGCGTTGATTGTAAAAGTGTTTCATTATTATTGTTAGTGCAGCTACTGCTAAGTTCTACTTGACTAGTACTATTAGGATCAGTGCCATCTAGCTGAACTGTAAGGGGACTATTAATATCAAAATTTTGATTGTTACTCGGGGTTAAAATAATAAAATTTAAAGGCAACTCCACGCTCGAATTAGCATTTATGCCATCATCCCGTTTAAATTTTATATCAAACTGTTGGTTATCGTCAGTGGCATTTATATACGCTTGGTAATCAACGTCTAAAAAGTCGGTATCTTTTGTAAGTACAATAGCAGTGCTATTAACAACAGCTTGTAATGAGTCGCTATCGCTTAAAACAATGTTAGAGCCATTAGCGTCGCCTGCATTTAGTTCTGCGTTAACACGCGCGCGGTTACCGTCAGAAACCAGTTCAAAACCTGCCCAAATACCTTTTGTTTTTACTAAATCCGACTCTGTTTCTGACGTGCAAGCGCATAGAGCTAAAATTAAAGCCGTTGTGGTAATGCATTTTTTAAGCAAGTTAGCTCCTTTAAACCACTAAATTAGGCTGTAAATAATTGTTTAATAGGGGATATACCTAACAATTATATGAAGTATAAGTTTGTATGTGTGCATTGTTACACAACACGCCATCTGTAAATGTTTAAATTTGTTAACGGTTGTAAATAAATTATTAAACGCTAAGTTTTAAAAACTAACTTACTAATTAAATTGTTTACTAAGTAAGCATCGAATTAGCGCTAAATGTATTACAAAAGAGTATGTTACAATCAGGTAAAGCATATCTTCATATTGAGTATTATGGCGCAGTATATTGCTACTCCAAGTTGGCTAGGCCGTTTTTTTACCCGTATTAAACACGTAACTATTGAGCAAGAGCATCTTGTTGTGCATTTTAGAAGTGCTCCCGCACGGACATTTTTAATTAAAGACTTTGATAATTACTCAATACTTAAAAATCGTTTATTTAGCGCCAAAATTAATTTGTGCGATAGTAGCAATACATCAATTAGCTTTTTAAACAAAGCACAAGCTAAGTCTTTAAATACCGCCCTTAATACGCAATTTTCAGCCATGCTTGAGCAAAAAGTAAATAACGCCAAGGCTTTGCTAAAGCGTTATGCTTTAGATGAGTTTTTACGTGATAGTTCCATGAAAATACTTAATAACGAAGTATTTTTACTTGCTAAACAATACGCTCAAAGTACAAATACATGGCAACAACACTTATCGCCAAGCAGTATTAAATTTTTAAATATACTGAGCTCCACACCCAATACTCACGATGCAATCGCACAGCTGCGCCATAAATATGAAAAAAAACAGCTAACTCTTAAAAATGACTTTTTTAATCAAGTAGAGTCAAATCCATTAACAACAGAGCAGCGCTTAGCGGTTATACGCGATAACGATAAAAACCTAGTATTAGCGGCAGCAGGCACAGGTAAAACATCTGTGATGGTCGCAAAATCGTTAGATCTAATAGCGTGTGATATTGCCAAGCCTGAGCAAATTTTGGTGCTGGCCTATAATAAAACAGCAGCAAATGAGCTTAAAGAGCGCTTTATTAAACGCGCCACGTATGCAAAATTGCCTACCAAAGCACCCACTATTTTAACGTTTCATGCGCTTGGGCTTAAATTATTACAAAGTGCTAAAAAGCCAATCGAATTGTCAAAATTTGCAACCGACCCAGTTCAATTAAATAGTTGGTTAACTGGGTGGGTAAGTAAAAAAATACAAACCGAGCCACAGTTTTTAAAAGCATTTGTAGATTTACTCCATGAGCCGATTGATATATTTAGCTTTAAAGATAATGCACAGTACGAGCGGTACGTACGCGATAACGAATACCGTAGCCTTGCAGGTCATAAAGTAAAAAGTTATCAGGAAGTGCTTATTTCAAACTGGCTACATTTGAATTGCGTGGCGCACAGTTATGAGGTGAATTATCACTTTAATCAAGGCGCAGAGCTAAGTGGGCAATACCAACCAGACTTTTATATACCTCAATACGATATTTACTTAGAGCACTTTGGCATTGATAGGCAAGGGAATACTCGTGCCGATATAGATAAAAAACACTATAACGAGCAAATTGCATTTAAGCGTAAGTTACATAAACAAAATGGCACCACTTTACTCGAAACCTTTCATTACAACTGGGTAGAAGGAAAGCTAGAGCAAACTCTCGCTAAACAATTAAAGCAGCATAATGTTGAATTAACACCTTTAAGTAACGACGAAATATTTCATACTTTAAATAACTCAGGACAGTTACAGCAAGGCATTGATAAGTACATAAAATGCTTACAAGCTATTCGAGTGGAGCAACTAAGTAATAAGCAAATAGCGCAGCGCATCAAGCAAAGTGGTATTAAAAACTATCAACAATATGCAAACTTGTTAGTGCAAATTCATGACGCTTATATAAATGAACTAAGCACGCAAAATGCCATTGATTTTGACGACATGATTATTCAAGCAACAAAGGCGATAGTAAGCGGAGATTTTAATATTCCATGGAGCCACATTTTAGTTGATGAGTTTCAAGATATATCAAGTGCGCGTATGGTTTTTTTAAATGCCATATTAAAATATGGCAAAGGAATACGCTTTACTGCGGTAGGTGATGACTGGCAAGCAATTTATCGGTTCTCGGGTGGTAATTTAGCGCTTACTACACGCTTTAATGAATTAGTGGGCAGCCACTCACTTACTATGTTGCAAAAAACATTTAGATATAACAATAGTATTAGTGATGTAGCGGGGCGCTTTGTAATGCAAAACCCTGAGCAATATAAAAAGCAGATCAGCACACATACGCAAGTAACCACACCACAAGTTATTTTGTTAGACGATTTATACCAAGGCACTAAATCGATAGAAATAAAAGTACAGCAGAGCATAAGCACTATTCAAAAAAACGATGCATCAGCGAGCATTGCCATACTTAGTCGATACCGATACATGTTAAATAGCGTGCAGCAGCATTTAAAAGATAAAAAGCATACAAACCCTCTTTATTTTTGGACATTGCATAGCGCTAAGGGGCTTGAAGCCGATTACTGTATTATTATTGGTTTTGAACAAGGTAAATTAGGGTTTCCTAGCGATAATCAAAATAACGTCCTGGTGGAGTCGTTATTACCAGTGCAAGATGAATTCACTCACTCAGAAGAAAGGCGTTTGCTTTATGTAGGTATTACGCGCTCAAAACATAAAGCATATTTAATTGCAGACCCTTATGCATGCTCAGCGTTTGTAAAAGAACTAGTAAATGACGATTATCCTATTCAAATCGGCTCCACGTTGTTTAACAAGTCGCAACTAAAGCAAAGAGAGTGTAATACGTGCAGCGACGGATTAATTGTGCCACAAACGGGTCAGTATGGTGATTATTATAGCTGTACTAATACGCAGATTTGCGAAACTAAACTACGAGTGTGTAAAAGCTGTAGTAGCCCATCAGTTGATAAAAGCACGTATTCACAATGTGTGAATACAGAGTGTAAAACGCAGCATCCAATTTGTGAAAAGTGTGGTCGCGAAATGCGTAAACGTAAATCTAAGTACGGTGAATTTTTAGGGTGCAGTGGTTTCGCGCTTAAAGAGGATAACTGTAAAAACACTCGAAAAATGAATGTTTAATGGCTAACGAGCAGGTTTACACCTGTCTATTTTATAGAACAATGTAAATAGAAATTATATTCATTTGATTGATTTTAACAAGTTATCAATGTCTAATAGAAGAATGAGCTTTAACTGTTGTTTATTATGCATTTTTTCAATAGGTTCTTTTTATTAAACGATCACTATTCAGCCCCTGATCAGGTTGCTAATTGGCGAGTAAGTGCACTGCGCATTATTCTATCATTAGTAATGGTGTTATGTTTTGCTGTGGTGTGCCACACGTACGCAAGCGCTATTGAGTTTAACTTAATTTATATTGTTGTATTAACAAGCAGTTTTTTTGCGACTGTATGCGGTTTGCTTATAGCAAGTAAGCGTTTTTATCACTTCAGCGCTCATGTACTTTTAATAGCCATTGTAGCTGCTAGCGTGTCAATGAACTTATTTTTAACAGACCTAGAGCTTGCTAAAGTGGGCTCTATGTATATGTATTCCTGCCCAATAATCGCACTTATGCTACTTGGTTATAGAACAGCCCTTGCTTATGGCGTATTAAATATTGTACCGTTTTATATGATCATCAATAACGTTGATGTATCGGGCTTAACTGGCATTGCTCAGCAACTTCCCGATGCCAGCTTATACATTACAGGGCTAATATTCTTATTTTTTAACATTTGTATTCCCCTTGCTGTGGCACGCACAATTGTGGCTGCTAAGCGTTTAAACAAAACAATGATAAGCGCTAATACACACCTTAAAGATAAAAATGAGCTTTATCGAAGCCTGTTCACCGAATCAAATAAAGCCAAAATTATTGTTGACGAAAATCTTGTCATTACTGATTTTAATCAACACGCTATTGATATGTTTGGTATAAAAAAAGAATTAAAAGAAGAATGCGTTAACCTTTCTCATTTATTTCCTACTTTAGTTTTTGACGCCCCTAATGCTCAAAATAAAATTGTGAAGTACAAAAAAAGCTATTTTAAAGCCTGCTACCAACAAATAACAATGAGTACTAACTACCGTGTATACGACTTTTACGATTGCACGCAAGAACAGCTCATTAAACAAAATTTATCGATGATGGAACAAGAAAATAAACGTTTACGCTTTAGAGACTCGCAAACAAAACTACCTAATAGAGAATGGTTTGAGCTGCAATGCGACAGATTAACAAGCAAATACCAAAAAGGTTTTTTTATCGTTGTTACCCAAAGTGCAAATAGTGAATACTTAAATTTAAAGCTCACTAAAGCCGACTCTCAAGCATTACTTATTAACGCGTACAAGCGTTTAAAGGCGATGGCAGATGGGCCGTTGTTGTGTGCCCATATAGGAGTAGGAAAGCTTGCTTTTATAATTGGCGCAAACTCGCAAAACGAGCTTGAAGATAAGCTATTAATGCAAATAAAAAATACATTAGATAAAACTTATAATGTGTTTGGCACTAAGTGTCAGCAATCATTTTTATTTGGTTTTGCAAAGTATCCTGATCACGGAAAAAACAGCACAACAGTACTTAGCAATGCGTGCGAAGCACTTAAAGTTGCAAACTGTAATATGCCTCTAAGTGGTTATAACGAAAAACAATCACAAGCTTTTATCGAAAAATACGAAATTTCGATGTTATTAGATGAAGCGCTTCAGCAGGGCGATTTGTCGGTACACTATCAACCTAAAGTAGATGCAACGGGTAAATGTATAGGGCTTGAAGCTTTAGCGCGTTGGAACAGTCCTATACTAGGTAATGTGTCGCCAGTGGTATTTATTCCTATTGCAGAAGAATACAGAATGGTCAGTAGGTTAACCGATCTGATTATTCAAAAAGTCTGCGCTCAAATTTCCAATTGGACCAAGGCGGGTTTACCGAGTGTGCCGGTGGCAATAAATATATCTCTAATTGATTTTAGCCAAACCGATTTTATGTCAAAACTGGTTAAATACCTTGCTGACTTCAACGTAAAGCCACCTCAAATAGAGTTAGAACTGACTGAAACCTCTCTTGAGGCAAACCAAGCGCATTCGCTAAAGCTTATGCAAACACTGCAATCGTGGGGTTTTACTATTTCGGTTGATGATTTTGGAGTGGGGTATTCTAATATTGCACGCCTTGCCGATTACCCTATTAACAAGCTCAAGTTAGATCGCTCATTAATCAGCCAAGTAACAAGCTCTACGCGTCAAAAAAGTTTAGTTAAAGCGGTGCACGTTATGTGTGAAGAGCTTGATATTAAGTGTGTAGCCGAAGGAGTAGAAACCCAAGAGCAAGTAGCAATAATGGCGCAAATGGGGTGTAAAGAATTTCAGGGCTTTTACTTTGCGAAACCAATGTCAGCCGAAAATTTTGCAGAGCATGTTAGCCGCCATGGCTTAGTGTTTAACCCCAAAGAGATGACGGCTCAACTTTAAATGTATAGTGGGTATTTTATTACCTAGTTACAGAGCTGTTGGGCGTTTATAGTTATTTCACACTGATGAATAACTCCTGCTCCCCAATGCTGTATATCTGATTGAGCAGTACAGCCTGCATCTTCAATTAAAGCAGTATTGGCATCACATAAAAGTAGCACTGCGTTATCATCTTGTACGTTCACGATAAGCGTGTATTTCCCAAAAGGTGCAAGTTTGCTTAAATCGTTATTAACAGCGGCTTTTAACAATTCATCAGTTGTTGAATAGGGTGTTTCACTAAATTTTAGTGTGCCATCAACGGCTGTAGCAATATCTTTTAATTGTGAGGCTAAGTCGGCCATCACTTCTGGATTGTTTTTTTTAGGAGTGTAGCAACCGCTAAGTAATACTATGAGGCTTATATAAAGTAAGTGTTTCATTTTATTTGCTCCATACCGTCATCGTGTTGTGTTCATCGTAGCCTGTATCTAGGTTCCAATTTTTAATTGCACTGTAATCAGTATCTAAAAATACGGCATTGGCAATAATGGTTATGTAGTGCTGAATGTTACTAACGGCAAAGTCAAAAATATCGTTGTAATGCATAGGCTCGTGCGGCGTTTTTAGATGTTCAATAAAAGTGGGGTCTACTTCGTTTGGGCGAGGATAAAACAAGCCTAAATCAGCAGCAACATGGCGTGCACAGGCAAATAATCGATAGCTTTCTTCAACATTATTTACTACAAGCTGAAAACCGTTATGCCATGAATTAAAGTTAGGAGCGTGTTGTGCTGCGTAGCTTGGGTGAACCGTTAATAAAGCATGTCGCCAAATTTTTGCAATATCGGTATCAAAATTATCGTCTTTGTTAGTACAAGATCCAATATTTTGTTGCACGCGGTCAGCATAACCTAACTCACCTAAGTTTAAACGTTGCCAAATAAACGCGTCTTGATTCATTTCGCAGGTACGGTGCGCCGTTTGGTTTTGCGCGTAAGGGCCTACTTTTAATTCAACAACCGGATGCACTGTTATATCTGCAGCAACATGGGCCATATAACCGCATAACCAGGCAAAACACTTTTCAAATGCTTCACCTTCAAGTGTTTTACAGTATTCAATCATTGCTTTAAGTAAATCGCCTGTGTGCTCATAGTGCATTAGGTCGGCCCACGCATTTTGGCTAGGCTGCGCTACAGCTAAGTAAGGATAATCGGGGGCTACACAGCCTAGTTCAAGGTATGCTTGGCGTTGGCTTAAAATAAGCTTTGCTTTTTTAGGCATATCCATTTTAGCGAGTGACTTGGTTTGCGTTGCAATATTAACAGCAGTGATGTGCGCAAAAGCACCTGGCATTGTCATATCCTTATGATTTATTAATAAGGGTACAGATTAACATTGAGAGGGGGTTAAATAAAGCCAACTAAATGCAAGTATATCGGATTAAACACCTATTAAATTAGCTGCTCAACTAATTGGCCATTCTCGTATAATTTAGCATGTTGACGCTTATGTTCTTCAAATAGGTAAGCTCTTAATTGCTCTTGACCGCTATGAATTTGCGTTATTTTAGCGGCTATACCTTGCGTGCTTTGCCTTACGGGTTCTATTTCCATCGAAATACTTTGTTTGTTAGGTAAAATAAATTCCATGTGCTGCGATTTATTTAAATGGTTACCTTTTCTGAGGGGTTTTAAAAACATCCCCGTGTTTGATATTGATTCAATTTTAAACCCTTGGCTTTTAATATTTAGCTCACTCCAGCGCCAACTGCGCAGTGTGCCTTGTGTGTCTATTACTTCGGGGGCGGTTAAAATCGGTTTGATTATACCGGCGCTATCAATTTTCAAGTCTAACGGAAACCATAACTGATAGTGTGCAACCTCTGCGAGCAGGGTTAAATTAGCGCTACTAAGTAAGTGAGCAATATTGGCTGGTACTGAACTTTGTAACGTTAAAACGTGACTGTTGTGAGCATGTGACTTTGTATTGGGCTTAAATAACTCAGCAAAAAAATTTATCTCTTCATTAGAAAAGTCCATATTTCACCCCAGTTACATAAAATAATTCACCACCGTAATTTAAACAATGAAATTGGTCAATAAATGCTCCGTTTAAATTTGTTTAGATAATATTTACAAAGACAGAAGGGCAAACTAAACAATGTATTTAAATGCAGTGCTTGACCCGAACGTTATTCAGAGACTTGAATTATTTAACATTTATAAAAATATATTTAGGCGCTAGTGGCTAGCTGTTAAACTACAGCACATTAGTTTTATTATTTATATTAGAGTTTACATTATGATATGTGCATTTTTACGTGATCAACAGCCGAAGTTACTGGGTATGGTAGTGGCATTGTTCGGTGCCGGTTTTTTAATAAATGCAGTGGCTCAAGAGCAAAGCCAAACTTTAATTTTAGTGGGGTCAGAGCTTACTACCTGTACTAGCGCCAAGCTTAATAACTGCCAAAAAGAGCCTGTTATTGATGGTAAGTCACATAATTTATATACACTTAGCAGCTCTCAAATAAAAAACATCGCGCAGCATTGGCCTAATAATAATGTTGAGGCAAAAACGGCTGTATTAAAAACACTTAAAGCCATACAAAGTAAATCGTCAAATAGCGTATCAAAAACAGATTTACTCTGGCAGTGGCGCGATATAAATAATCAGCAATTAGAAAGTCTAACTCAGCAAGAGTACAACTTTGTATTTGATATGCTAGAAGTACCGCTACTTAATAAAAACGGTGAGCGTGTAAAAGAGCAAGTAAATACCGATTTTAATAATGAGGTTGCGACTAATAATATTTTACAATTTGTGTCGGGCAGTTTAAAAGTTAATAACGCAAAACCAACCATGCTTGCTATTACGGCTTCGAGCCGCGACCCTTATGAGTCGGCAGATGTAGCGCAAAGCCTTTTGGCACAATCAAATATAAACACTCAATGGTTAGCACTAACGCCAGCGCTTGCTAAAGCGATTACGAGTAACTCGTGCGATGAATTACCTGCGCTTAGAAATACATTAATGAATGTGTATAACCGTGAAGTGATTTATCCCGATCGCACAAAGGCCGAATACGCTTTATGTAAAAATGGCACTAATGCACTTGTATCACTTATTAAAAATAGTACCGGTGTGATGTTTAATAGCGGTAATACAGCATTAACTCACAAGGTATTATTTGATCAAAACAATAACCCATACCCGTGGACGCAAGCATTGCAAACTCGCCCAGTAATTGTAGGTGAAGGAGCGGGCGCAGCAATCCAAAGTAAAGTGACGGGCATGCTTACAAATACGACAAGCCTTGAGGCACTTCGTAAAAGTGAAAATAACACTAATGCTGGTGGGCTGGGCAGTTTTAACTTTGGTGTACTAGATACTCAATTTAGCGAACAAAACCGTACATTTAGGCTTGCAGCAGCGCTAAATAAAAACGAAGTGAAAAATACTAAAACAGAGATTCGACATGGTTTTGGTATTGATGAAAATACAGCCTTAGTTGTTATTAAATCGCCAGAAGGTAGCTTAATAACCGCAATAGGCAAAAGTGGTGTAGTGCATTTGGCTAACCAAGGTAAAGCCCAACCTGGGAGTAAGAGCTATAGCTATTCGTACTGGCCTACAAGCAGTGTAATTGAAATTACCAATAATACGTTTACATTAAGCGCACGCACAATAGATGAAGCGTTACCCGCTATAAAAATACCTCCACTGCCAGTGCAGCGTTTTGGCTCAATTTTAACAAATTCAAAACTGCGTTCACTTACTCAAGCGATGTGCCTAAGCCAAGAGCAAAGTGCGGTAGCCCAACAAGACGAGTTTATAATTAGCCTTACAGCAACGAGTGACACGCAGTATCATCGCGTAAATGCAAAAGAGTTTGGTTGTGCGCTAAGCAATTTAGAGTTAGCTATAAAATCGATTTAGTGACTAACCTGAGCCAAGGGTTTAAGTTTTTGGCTCTTCTCTATAAAATAGCCACCATAATGAATCGCCCCGTGTTTGCCAGAGACTCAATAACTTGAGAAACTGGAACTATGAAAAAATCAAATCGCTATACATCAGAATTTCGTGA
>NZ_WTKX01000038.1:0-26295 GCF_011378755.1 Pseudoalteromonas sp. Z1A2
GTTTTGGTGTAATAAAAAACCAAGAAGCGTTTAAGCTCCAAGAAAGTTAAATACGACCTTGAAGCTTAAAATGAGAGATGGTATCTACAAGTAATTTAACCTCAGCGTTAAGTTTTGGCTGTGGGCGTAGAGCTTGCTCACGCGAAAAGCGCAGCTTTTAATTACTTATATCTAATATCCAATATTTAATAACGAGTATTTTCGTTATGTCTGCGCCCACTGTCTTAGCAGGTTATGATAAACCCCTGTTAATTGAATAATCTCTGGGCTATCTTCTACTTTGCTGCGCAAACTTTGAATCGACATATCTAAATCAAATAATAAACCACGTTTTTCGTCGCTGTTTACCATGCTTTGCAGCCAAAAAAATGAGGCTAATCTGCGCCCACTCGTTACAGGCATTACACGATGTAAACTCGTTGAAGGGTATAACACCATACTGCCTGCGGGCAGCTTTACACTGTGTGAGCCATAAGTGTCTTCAATAACAAGTTCACCGCCCTCATAGTCTTCAGGGTCATTAATAAATAACGTCATTGATACATCTGTACGAATTTTTACTGGCGTACCCGGCACTTGTCTAATTGCATTATCTACATGCACACCAAACGATTGCCCGCCTTGGTAACAATTAAATAACGGAGGAAAAATTTTTGCAGGAAGCGCTGCCGACATAAACAAATTACTACGCGCAAGTGCTGCCATAATAATATCGCCAAGCTCTTGGCATTCAGGACTATTTTCAGGTAGCTGTAAGTTATTTTTTGCTTTGGTTGATTGATGACCTGCGGTAATACTGCCATCGGCCCACTGCGCTTTAAGCAAAACCTCATGGCAATACGCCACTTCTTCTTTCGTTAATAGCTCTGGAATTTTAACTATCATGTGCGCCCTCTCACATTTTCATCAAATAATTAAGGGCAGGTAATAGGCCTGCCCTTATGCTTACTTTTATTTTTTAATTTGTTTTAAAATTAAAAAGAGTAGCTCGCTGTTAAACTAAACTTACGACCATCACCTGGTACAAAGTGTCCACCCCCTAACTGATCAACGTAATCTTTATCACCTAGGTTTTCACCATTAAGCTGCAGGCTCAAATCTTTTGATATGTCATACGCAACCATCATGTCAAAAATAGTATAACCTGGCGCACGAGAGCGTGTTGACGTAGTGCCGTTGTAACTCTCACCTACATACTGCGCACCTAAACCAAACGATAACTTATCTGACATATCGTACGTAGTCCAAACACTCGCGCTATTTTTAGGCGTACGTGCAAGCTCGTTACCGATTTGAGTTGCGTCGTCGCCTAATGCTTCAGTTACTTCGCTATCTTGATAAGTGTATGAAGCAATTACAGTCCACTCTTTAGTAATTAGGCCCGTTGCTGAAAGCTCTAAACCTTGAACGCGCTGCTCACCACCGAGTATTTCGTCACTTGAGCTATCTGCAAATGGGTCATCAGTACGGGCATTGGTTTTTTCAGTACGGAAAAGTGCAGCATTAGTTTGCAGGCGGCCATCCATTAGGCTCCATTTAGTTCCTAATTCATAACTGCGGCTTTCTTCTGCGTCTAAATCAGCTGCATTTGAACGCGTAGATACCGTTAGGCTTTCAGCCGATGGGTTAAATGAATTACCTGCGCCTAAATATACACTGCCATTTTCTGTAGGTTTATAAACTACAGCGGCATTCCAGCTAAATAAATCGTCACTTGTAGAAATTAAAGCGCTTGGGTCATTGTAATCGTTGTGATAATCCGTAGTGAAGCTATCAAAGCGAATTCCACCTGTAACTTCCCATTGCTTGTTAAGTGTCACTGTATCAAATGCATAAATAGCTTGGTTTTTAGCTTTAGCTTCAATGCTTGTACCATCACGGCCGTACACACCCGTAAATGCAATTGTTGCATCAGGGTTGTATAAGTCGTTACGTATTCCATCTTCAATTAGGTTATCAGGCGTAGTTGCAACAAAGTTATGGCGTGTAAACGTTTCGTTTGCAAGTTCAACACCCACTACTACGTCGTGAGTAAAGCCAGCAAATTCATAGTTACCAATTAAATCAACTTGAAGTGCAGCAAGTGAATTTTCAGTATCACGTGTTTTTTCATCTGCAAAGGTAATGTCAGTGTCTGTTGTAACCGAGAAATAGCGCGGTGCAGTTGTTACTGACTCACGCTTAACTTTACCTAAACGACCTTGCACACGTAATGTAGTATTTTGAGAAAAATCATACTCATAACGAGCTGTTGTTGAGTAAGCTTCAATATCTTCGTAATCACGATAAATATTACCGTAAAAGTTATCAAAATCGACAGGAGAAGGTGAGCGCGCGCTATCTGCAAGTTCAGCTACTGGCGTATCACTGTAAACCCAAGGAATACCATAATCTGGTAAATTGTCTTGGCGTTGATACTCTAGATTTAAATCAAAACGGCTGTTTGTACCAAGCCCTGTTGCAAATGCAAACGCAACAGCATTTGTTTCATTCTCAACATGATCACGACCTGCAACATCACCTTTATCAGTAAGAAGGTTTATACGTAGTGCGCTTGTGTCGTTTACTTGAATGTTAGTATCAAAACGACCACGGTAATCATTTTCAGTGCCTAAACGTAGCGAAACGTCGTTAAAGTTGTCTAACTTCGCCTTTTTACTTTCTAAATTAACACTGCCACCTGTTGCGCCACGACCAGAAACAGCTGAACCTGGGCCTTTTGCAACTTCAACGGCTTCAATGTTGTAAATATCGCGTGTGTAACCTGCAACATCACGAATACCATCTACAAAAATATCATTTGTAGCACTAAAACCACGAATCGACATGCTATCGCCAGTAGGTGAGCCACCCTCACCTGCTGCTAAAGAAATACCTGAAACATTACGCAAAGCATCACGTAGGCTATCTACGTTTCTGTCTTTCATTACCGCTTGGTTGATTACTGTTACCGTTTTAGCTGTATCGAGTAGCGGTTGAGTGTATTTATGCGACGTTGATTTTTCTACAACATAACTAGACTCAGTTTTAGTTTCTGCTTTGGTTACCGATAGTTCTTGAACATCCTGTGCACTTGCCCAAGTTGAAAGCGTAGCTGTAACAACCGCTGCAATTGGCTTCACGTACGCATTTCCTTTATTCGATGGCTTACTCATGGTTACTCCGTAGTTTTTATTAAGCACTTAACTATTGTTAATTTAAGGTACATATTTAATTTCGGCGAAATCCTACCACTCAAACAAAGCAATGTAAACGATAACTGTTATCAATTGCATTGTTATGTGAATTCCTATATTGTATACACACTTAAAAATTAACAGTAATTACGTCCTTGTAATTGCTTGTCGTAACTTTCAGGATTGTTGTTAAGTAATGCGAAGCTTAATTAAACCAATTAGCGTAGTTATCGCGCTTTGTAGCACTATGGCAGTAAAAGCCGACACTGTTAGTGAGCTAGAACAACTCGTTAATAAATGGCTACAAATAGAAAATCAAAACACAGAATTAAATACTCATTGGCTTGAACAAAAAAGCAGTATGGAGCAAACCTTAACGCTTCTTAATGCCGAGCAGCAGCAACTTAGCGAGCTTAATCAGCGTAGAAAAAAAAGCACCAGTGAGCTTGCCCAAAAACGCGAACAGCTTGTAACTCAGCAATCAGAGCTTGAAAATGATCAACAGCAATTAAATGATCAACTAGCACGTATTTCTGGGCAATTACTTTCATTACAAGTGCAACTCCCCCCGCCACTTTTGAGTAGTTGGAAAAACGCCGGTGATTTAAGCGATTCAAAACTCAGTACAACTGACAAATTACAAACAGCACTAAAAATGCTGACTCTACTTAATGATTTTCAACAACGTATTTCTATTCACGAAATGGCTATTAAACACCCTGACGGGCAAGAAGTATGGGTTAAGCAGCTTTATTTAGGTGCAGCTCAAGCATGGTTTGTAAGCGAAGACTTAAGTTATGTAGGTATTGGTTTTCCAAGTGATTTAGGTTGGCAGTGGGAATTTGATTCAAGCATTAATGCAGAACAAGTTGCACTGGGTATTGCTGTACAGCAAAAAAAGCGCGCTGCTGATTGGGTAACACTCCCAATATTAAGTTATGTAAATAAAAACCAGCAAGGGGCTAAATAATGGCTACTAACAGCATAATTAAAGTATTTAGCGCCACAGTTTTACTTTTTAGTGCAAACATATCTTTTGCAGCTAGCAGTGATGATACTAAACAAAGTATTTTAAATGATATTAAAACAGCGCAACATACTCTAAATAAAACTCAAAATAGTATTTCAAAAGAGCAAGCGACCCTTGCAAAGCAAATTTTTACCAAGCAGCAATCGCTCAGTAAATTACGCGAACAAGCAGCCGTTAATCGCCGCCTAGCTGACGAAAACACATTAAGTCTTGATCAGTTACAAACCCGATTAGACACTTGGCAACAGCAGCAGCAATATCAATTAAACTTACTTAGCCGTTTTGTACGCCAAAACACCAGCAATAGTGCTAGCAGTAACGAGTCGGCTAATAGCCAAAACGAGTTATTAAGCCGTGTTGTATCGCTAATTAATAATCAAGAGCAAGCACTTTATCCACAGTTAAAAAAACAATCGGTTGTGCTAAGTAATGGCGAATTAAGCCAAGCTAATACCCTTCAAGTCGGGCCTGTTGCATGGTTTAGTACGCAAACACCTAAACTTATGGGTTTATTAAATTTAGATGATGAGTCTAATGCATTAAAAGTAGCGTTAGTACAATCAACAAGTGACGACAACCCACTCGATAATACTTTAAAGCAAAACGGTGTAGGCTCTACATTACTTACTTTTGATCCTAGTTTAACGCACTTAGTAACTAGCCAAGCCCAACAAGAAAGTCCGCTTGAACACCTAGAAAAAGGCGGTTTATGGGCTATCCCTATTATTTTATTTGCCTGCTTTGCACTTACCATTGCGCTATTAAAAGCCGCCCAGCTACTGCGTTTAAGTAAAATTAAAATGCACTCTCAAATGCAATTACAGCAACTTTTTAAAGCTGAAAATAGCAGTGAATTTGCAGGTATGCAGCAGCAGCTATTTAACTTAACGCTGCAGAGCGAAAAAGGCCAAGTACGAGACGATCAATTATTTAATCAGTTAATTCATGATAAGCATAAACTCGATAACTTTATTGGCGCTATTGCCGTTACTGCAGCAGTAGCCCCACTACTTGGGTTATTAGGCACTGTTAGCGGCATGATCGAAACATTTAAAATGATGACCTTGTTTGGCTCAGGCGACCCAGAAGTTGTATCGGGCGGTATTGCACAAGCACTTATAACTACCGAGTTAGGTTTAGTTGTTGCTATACCTGCACTCGTTTTAAATGCACTGTTATCGCGTAAAGCAAAAGCGTATTACAGCCAACTAGAAGGCTTTGCATTACAGCTAAGTCAACTAGAGAAAGGAGAAACCAATGTTTGAGAAAATCGTTAGTAACCCTATTTGCTGGTGTATTCTTTTACTCGCTTTATTTGTATACCAGCTGATTTTTCATGACTTACTGCACCTTAAACAATACCAAGCGCAGCGCAAAGGTTATTGGCAAGAAGTTAGCTCTATTTTAACTGCAGCGCTTCCGCTACTTGGTTTATTAGGCACCATTGTTGGTTTGCTTGATACATTTAAAGTAATGGCGCTGGGCCATAACGAGTTAATGAGTGACGCCATTGGTGATGCATTGCTAACAACTCAATTGGGCCTTGTGTGCGCTATTCCTGCGTGGTTAATGCAAGCTTACTTAGCGTATTCGCAGCGTAATCCTAAATTACATACGTTAAGTAAGCAGTTAGGGTAACACTATGCAATCACGATTAAAGCACAAGCTAGAGCAAGAAGCGGGGCAACATATTGATATGTCGCCGCTACTTGATGTGGTATTTATATTGCTAATATTTTTTATTGTTACAACCGTATTTGTACGCGAAAGCGGCGTTGAGGTTGATAAACCACAAGCCGTATCGGCCAGTCGTCTTGAGCAACAAGTTATATTTTTAGCAATAACCGACAACCAACAAGTATTTTTTGATGGCAGCCAAATTGGTGTTGCGGGTGTACGTAGTAGTGTCGAGCAAATGTTAAAACAGCAACAACGCCCTGTGGTTATTCAAGCTGATAAAACAGTACCTACTGAGTTACTTGTTCAAGTAATTGACGAAGCAAAGCTGGCAGGCGCAGCGCAAGTTAACTTAGCTACGAAACAATAATATGCAGACGATTAACCCGCTTCAAAAAACAAAAAACAATCGCCATCCGCTGTTTGCATTTGGCCTTAGCCTCATTGTACTTAGTGCTGCATTACTGCTTTTATGGCTTGGGCAACTTGCAGAACATCATATGCAAGACAAAGTGGTTGTACGTGAGATTGCCATGGTGGCACTGCCACCTCCCCCTCCTCCATCAATATCACAACAGCAAACAAGTGAGCCAATGCAAAGCTTAGCGGTAGAAGGTGCAGGCGCGTCAATTCAAGCCGTAAAAATTAAGATAAAGAGTGATTTAAGTATTGTAAAACCCGATACACCCAACGTAAAAGTAAGCGCGCCACAATGGCAATCAATGAGTGTAAATTGGGATGCATTTAGCTTAAATCAACTCGATGGTCTCCCAACTTTACTTACTCCCGTCAAGGCCGTTTTACCAAAAAGCTTAACCCGCCGAGGTGTTGATGTATTTACTGTGAAACTCGATGTATTTATTGATGAAAGTGGCAAGTTAAGTTTAATTGAGGTAGTACAAAACCCATACCCTGAACTTAAACCAGCTATCGACAAAATTATTAAACAAAGCCGCTTTAGTGCACCTAAAAAAGAAGGTGAAACCGTACGCGCTCGCTTTATTTGGCCAATCGAATTTAAACCTTAAGCCTATTAAAATGAAAAATATGAATATATTTAAAACGCTAAAACCATTAACTCGCGCAGTTATCACTACTTTAATGTGCTCACTCCCTTTATTAGGTGTAAGTAGCGTGCATGCAAGCGCTGCTAGTACGCCATTAAAAAGTGCGCCACTAAAAGTAACCTTATCACCTAGCGATCCAACATGGCAGTTGGCTATAAATAACAAATTACTAGGCCCTACAGAGGTTCTTATTGAGCCGACCGAGCGCGGTTTTGCTCGCCAAGTGCAACCACTCTTACAAGCAGGTAATTACAGTGAAGTTGCGGCGCTATTTAAAGGCCGTGATATAAGCCAAGATAGCACTGCTTTAAACTTATTACGTGCACAAGTACTGCTTTCAACAAAAGACTTTAATAACGCTGAACTAGCTTACTTAGCGTGTTTAAAAGCCTCACCTGATTTAGTAAAAGCACACCAAGGTTTGAGCCTTTTATACATGCAACAAGCAAAGTATGACAAAGCACAAACACACCTAGTTCACAGTATTGAACTTGGCCAAGCTGACGCACAAAGTTATGCGCAACTTGCTTATATACACGTGCAGCACAGCCAACCTTGGAGCGCAGTAGCGGCCTACCGCCAAGCGCTAATGCTAGCGCCAAAAACAAGCCAATATCAACAAGGTCTATTGTTTGCGTTAATTGAATCGGGTAATTTAAGTCAGGCAAGTGCATTACTAAAAGAATTACTTAATAAAAGCCCTGATAAAGCTGAACTTTGGCTGCAACGTGCACAAATAGCATTACAGCTTGATCAAAAAAAGCAGGCGCTTGCTGCTATTGAAGTAGCCCTAAAACTCAACACTAAAGATGCCAGTAACCAGCTTTTAGCAGCCCAGCTGCATTTAACTGAAGGCAGCACTGAACGCGCAGTGAGTTTATTAAAGCAAGGTTTAAAACACGCCACTAAACAGCAGCAAGTTGAGGTTATTAATACCACGATGCAAACTTTAGGCTGGCTTGTATCTCAACAAAAATGGGATTTAGCTAAAGAGCTAATAGGCAGCGCAAAAAGATTAACTAAGCAGCTACCCCGTGATGAACAAGCGCAGTTTTCTGTATACAGCGCACAAATTGCTATGCAACAAGGTAATACTAAACGTGCTCTTAAAAGCTTAAATAATGCACTTAAAATAAACCCGAATTTAGGTGATGCCCTACTTAGTTTAGCGAGTATATATCGCAGTAAGAGCCAACTTACCCAAGCTAAACTTATGTATGTTCGTGCACAAGCTCTACCTGATTACCAACTATCGGCGTGGCTTGGATTATCGCAAATAGCAATTGATTCTAAAGACTACCCGAGTGCGCTAAAGCATCTTAGAAAAGCATTACAAGCCAACCCACAACGCCAGGACTTAATTACTAATATTCGCGCCCTTGAGAATATAGTGCGCCAAGAAGGGTAAGTTTAACACCGTGGTTAAATTTACTTGTATAAGCACAGCTTGCTGGCTGTGACGAGCAAAGCTCGTAATTTCTATATGCAATAAGATCTTAAGTGATTTGTTCACAAAGAGGTTTAGAGGGCGCTGCGCTTTAGAGAAGTAAAAATATATAATTACTATTGTTTTATGTTTTCTCATTTACTCCTCTTTTATTTCTCTTTGTGCGATAAGTTTTTAGATAATTTATTCACAAAGAGGTTGAGAAGGCGCTGCGCTTTAGAGAAGTAAAAATACATAATTACTATTGTTTTATGTCTTCTCATTTACTCCTCTTTTGCTTCTCTTTGTGCAATAAGATCTTAAGTGATTTATTCACAAAGAGGTTGAGAAGGCGCTGCGCTTTAGAGAAGTAAAAATACATAATTACTGTTGTTTTAATGTCTTCTCATTTACTCCTCTTTGTGCGATAAGATCTTAAGTGATTTATTCACAAAGAGGTTGAGAAGGCGCTGCGCTTTTCGCGTGAGCAAGCTCGTTTACAATATATATTAAAGCGTTACCAATTTTGCATTTCGACTATGCGTGATTGCGTGCGCGCATATTCAAAGCTCAACTTTTTACCTTTATACAAATGTTCAATGTCGGTTTGCGCATTTATTACCAGCAATTTATGGCAATCGTAAAACTCATCTACTAAGGCAATAAAGCGCCGTGCTTCGTCGTCAAAAGTGTGCTCATCAAGCGTTTGTTTTTCGCGTTGGTAGCTATCTTCTATACCGTGAACAATAACTTTACCCGTTGCTTTAACACCCATTTGCGGCACGTTCGATACATATAACACATCAAATTGTGTTGCTAACAACATATAATCGTTAGCACTACGAGGGCCAGAGCATAACGCCATAAAATCAATCATCAAGGCATTATTGGCTCTTAATAAATAGGGTAAGTCACGCCCATGCACAGTAATTGTATTGCTACATGTTACAACCGGATACGAAGCTAAAAACTCATTTTTAAAATCGAGATTTGATAAATTTATAAAATAGTGACGACTGTTTTTACCATATCTAAAGCGGTGATCGTCCTCCCCTGCCACGTTAATTATATAGCAATGGTTATTAATTAAATCAATAGTAGGTAAAAACCGCGCTCGTTGTAGGCCGTTGTAATAAAGCTGCTCTGGCTTTGCGTTCGATGTGGCCACCAGCACAACACCTTGTTCAAACAACGCATTAAACAATCTGGACATAATCATGGCATCGCCAATGTCGCTCACAAAAAACTCGTCAAAACACAGTACTCGAATATTTTTAGCCCACTGTTTTGCAATTAGAATAAGTGGATTTTTTTGACCTTGTAGCTGCGAAAGTTGGGCATGCACTTGTGCTATAAAATGATGAAAATGCAGCCGCTGCTTTTGCTCAATAGGTAGGTTTTTATAAAATAAATCCATTAACATGGATTTACCACGCCCTACGGGTCCATATAAATAAATGCCTTTTATTAAGGGCGCTTTTTGCCACCATGATGTGTGAGCTTGAAGTTGCTCGTTTAGCGTATTTAAAGCTTCCACCGCATTTTGCTGCGCAGCATCAAAACACAGTTCACCTGTGTCTATTTTTGCTTGGTAAAGGCTTAAAATTTGTGTGCTGTGCACTGTCATGGTATTTCACTATCGGCTATAATCGCGCCCATTGTAGCCGACTAAAAATGTGAACCAAAATGAAATTCCCTTGCCGCTTAGATAAATTTATTAGCCACTTAGCTGAAATACCGCGCACCCAAGCTCGCGCTAGTATTAAGCGAAAAGAAGTAAGCGTTAATGGCGAAGTAATCACATCACATAATTTTCAGCTAGCCCAGCAAGATGAAGTACTGCATCAAGGTACGCCTTTGGTATTTTTAGGTAAGCGCTATTACATGCTAAATAAACCTGTTGGCTATGTATGCGCTAACAGCGATGAGCTACATAAAACCGTTTTTGACTTACTTGATGAGCCAAATATGAGCGACTTTCACGTGGCAGGTCGCCTTGATATAGATACCACAGGGTTAGTTATTATTACTAATGATGGCGATTGGTCACATAAAATTACGTCGCCTAAAAGCAATAAATTTAAAACCTACCTAGTCGAAACTCAAGAACCGATTACCGATGAAGCACTTGAGCAATTACGTACAGGTGTCATGCTGCATAACGAAAAAGATTTAACCCGCCCAGCTATAGCTGAGAGACTTGCTAATTACGGACTGCGTTTATCAATAAGTGAAGGAAAGTATCATCAAGTTAAACGTATGCTTTACGCGGTAGACAACAAAGTGGTTGAGTTACATCGCGAGCAGATTGCGGGGATTACCCTAGATGAAAACTTGGCCAGTGGTGAATATCGATTATTAACACCCGAAGAAATTAAGTTATAAAAGCGCTTTAAAGGAGCCTAAGTTTGGATATACTAGGGCGTGTTGAGCTTTGTGGATTGAAATTTGTTCAATCTAGGGGCGATTTAATCGCGGCGCGAGGTTTGTAACCTAGTGGGCTAAGTAAAAATCGAGCAACAAAGAGTTAATCGCCCCTAGAAAGAACCCAAAGGGCAGAGCATGTTTGGCATTTATGCTGCGTTATCGCCTAATTATGGGGAATAACCACACTACATAGGCTCTGCCTTGCCTAAAAACCAAACATACTACTGCAAATTCAACCACCAACGTTCAACACGCCCTAACTAAAACAATATAGCCAAACTTTTACTTGAGCCTGTTGGCTTGCTCTACTAAAATAGCGCCCTTCAAAATTACTAAGGTCGGCCGTGTTAGTTAACTACAATCCCCCTATGAGTCCGTATTTAACAATACTTTTTCAGGATGACGACTTACTGATAGTTAATAAACCAAGTGAGTTATTAACTGTCCCAGGTAAAGATCCTAAACATGCCGACAGCTTAATTAATCGTGTTAATTGTGTTTTTCCAACAGCGAGAATAGTGCACCGCTTAGATATGGCGACTTCTGGCATACTGTGCCTTGCCATGAATAAAGCCGCGCACAGACATTTAAGTATGCAGTTTCAAGAGCGCGAAACAGCGAAACGTTATATCGCACGTATATACGGACACCTTGAAGCTGAAACAGGATCAGTAGATTTACCCCTTATTTGTGATTGGCCTAATCGCCCTAAACAAATGGTTGATCACGACAGAGGTAAACCTTCACTTACGCATTTTAAAATACTTGAGCGTGAAGAAAATGCAACCCGTGTAGAGCTAACCCCCATCACTGGTCGCTCGCATCAACTACGTGTGCATATGTTAAGCCTGGGTCATCCTATTTTAGGTGACAGGCTTTACGCCCATAAAGAGGCACTTGCTGCGGCTCCTCGCTTACAGTTACATGCACAAATGCTGCAATTAAAGCACCCTAAAACTGAGCAAGTACTTACTTTTGAAGCTGAGCCAGAATTTTAACCGGCGCAAATACTTCGTAAATTATTAAACTTTTAGATAACCTTGCCGATACCTAACTAATTGTCATTAGTTAGGTGCATTATGCTATTTTCACGGTTTTTAAAAGCAGCTTTTTACATACAGCTCAGCTGTGCGCTACTTTTAGCTAACCCCGCCAACGCGGCTGAACATATTGCCCCACCTAGTTTATCAAGCATTGAAAATAGCGACATTGAGCGACTACTTCCAAGTGATGAAATAAAGCCAATATTAGCGGGTGAAACAGAATTTTTAAGCCTTTACAGCGAATATATGAGTAGTAATTTTAGAGGTATCGTAATACTTATACCCGACTGGCATTCTTCACCTACCAATAACTCCGGTATGGGCTACTTGCGTAAAGAGCTTAATAATTTAGGCTACAGCACCTACGCAATGACAGTGCCCGACATTGATTGGCAAGCAAGTAAAATGGCCAAAGCAACGCCTAATGAAGCAGAAACAGCGCCTAGTAAAGCCGATGAACCTGCATCACCCGACACAGCAACAAACGCACAATCACAGCCTGCAAAAATAAAAGAAGAACCTCATTACGTAAATGCAATTGAAAAAGTAACTGACGACATACTTGATGACTATAAAATAAATCTCATTTCTCGGTTTAATGCGCTGTATCAAACCGCTATGGAAGATTCGAGTAATATAGTTGTTATTGCACAAGGTACAAGTGCGGGTGTGTTGTTGGAGTACTATGCAGATTTTCCAGATGAGAGACTAGATGCGTTTATAAGTTTAAGCAGTTACTTACCTAATACTAAGCGTAACGAAAGTTTGAGCCAAACAGCGTCACTTGTTACACCCGCCTTGCTTGATATTTACTACGCAAATGACAGCACAGACATTTTAATGAGCCTTAAAAATCGTCAGCGCTGGGTTGAGCGAAATGCAAAATTTGATTACCGCCAACGCCAATTGTTTGGCCTGCGCGATCAACCTGGTCAACACGCACGCCTAACAAAAGAAATAGACGGTTTTTTACGCCGACTTTTTTAAATACTCATAAGCGGCTTGAATATCTTGGCTCTTTTTAACAGCCAATTCCATCATGTGCTTTGGTAAACCTTGCGATACTAATTTATCTGGATGATGTTGCGACATAAGTTTACGGTAAGCTACTTTTATATCACGCTGCGTTGCATCGCTATTTAAGCCTAATAACGCCAATGCTTGCGCACGATTCATATTATTATTTGGCGGTACATGATGGCCAGAACCCTCACGGTAGCTACTGCTTTGACCTTGGCTTTGTTGCTGCTGATTAAAGCGCTGTTGTTGCTTTCTAAAGTTAAACTCAGCTTGATAACGTTTTAATACAAATGCAAAGTGTGTTTTAGAAATGCCTAGCTGTTTACTTACTTCTGCTAATAATTGCTTTTCTTGTTCGGCTAATACCCCGTCAGAAAACGCCATTTGTATTTGTATTTCTAAAAACAACTGTATTAGATCGTTTCGTTTAGCAAAGCGTTCTTTAAAATCGTGTACGGTTTCTTTAAGTGAAAAGTCGCCCTCTTTACCTGACTGAAATGCATGTTGTGCTTCGCGGCGCTCTTCCCCCTTTAAGCCCATTTCGTCCATGAACAAGTTAGCCGCTTTTATGTGTATTTCGCTCACTCGGCCATTCGATTTTGCAATGTGCCCCATGACAGCAAAGCAACTTGAAAAGAATAAAGCTTGGCGCTCGTGAACATCGTCACCACTAAATAAGCTAGAAAAACCGCCTGCTTTATCAAAGTTATTTTTTAAGCTTTTATCAAATAAATGACCTAGGTATAAACCTAAAATAGCACCAAATATTTTGCCAAACATAAAGCCAAAACAAAAACCGAGAATTTTTCCCCACATCTATAATACTGCCTTCTTAAAAATTGAGTTGTTACGCCTCAAGGCGCGTGTTTAATTGGTTTAAACGCTCTGGTGTACCAATGTCATCCCATTGCCCTATATAGAGCTCAGTAGAGACTAAATGTTCATTTAGCTTTTCACGTAAAATAGGCCCTAAAGGGCGAATACCTTGCGTTAATCCTTTAAAAAAATCAGCCTGATAGCGGCCAATCCCCGAAAAGGTATATTTTTGACTCTCGGCCGACAAATGGCTCAATGCAAAGTCGCCATCAGGATTGTGTGGCGGGTTTTCTATAAGCACTATGTGCGCCTCACCGGGTTGCAAATGAAGTTGCATTAGCGCACTTACATCATAGTCGGTGTATACATCGCCATTTATTACAATGAACGAGTCGCCCAACAACGGTAACGCTTCAATAATACCGCCGGCTGTTTCAAGGCCACCTTCAACTTCTTGGCTATAAAGTATATTTACGCCAAATTGACTGCCATCTTTAAAGTAGTCTTTTATTTTATCACCCTGCCACGCAAGGTTTATTACAATATCGGTAATGCCGGCTGCTTTAAGGTTATTTATATGGTGCTCAATAAGTGGTTTTTCTGCCACTTTTAACATTGGCTTTGGCATATTTTGCGTAAGCGGCATCATTCTTTGCCCACGCCCTGCAGCTAAAATCATTGCTTTCATGAGCGCTCCTTTGCCAACTTTTCAGTCACTTTTGGCACTATGGTATTTTTTGTCCACTCACTCAATGCTTTAAGCTCTGGGTAATTTGCTGCCACTTCAATAATGTAATCAAGCGTCGGTAAAATATTATCTAAATAACCTGTTTTACCATCGCGTAAATACAATCGACAAAATATACCCGCAGCCTTTAAGTGGCGCTGTAATCCGGTTAAATCAAACCAATATTTAAACTCATCGAATGAAGTGTTAGTCAGTAAATTTTGAGCTGTAAATTCTTGATAAGCAAAATCAAGTAAACTTGTTAATTCTTGCTCTGGCAATTTAAAGTAACAATCGCGCAGTAGCGATACTAAATCGTAGCAAAGCGGCCCGCGTACAGCATCTTGATAATCTATAATGGCCCACTGGCCGTCACTATTCATAATATTACGGCTATGGTAATCACGATGAACGGTAACCGTAGGTTGCTCAAGCATCGCCTTTGTTAATAGCTCTGAACTTGCTTGCCACATTATTTTTTGTTCTGCACTGAGTGGCTCATTAATAAAGTCGCTTACTAACCACTGGCTAAATATATCAAGCTCTAGCTTTATAAAATCTTCGTTATACGCTTGCATAGCAGAAGCTGTGGGCGTTTTTGCCCACTGAGCACTTAAACTAATTAATGCTTGGTAATGCTCGGTGCGATTTGCATCATCAAGCATGTCAGCTAGGTGCGTACTGCCTAAATCACTGAGGATAAAAAAGCCCTGTTTCTCATCACTTGCAATAATAGTGGGAAGTAAAAAACCTTGCTCAACAAACACCTGGTTTAGCAAAATGTAAGGTTCGTTATTCACTTTTTTTGGATCTGAGTCCATCACTATTAAATGTTTATTATCGTGATTTAAACGATAATAACGGCGAAAGCTAGCATCCCCCGTGATCGCGTTTAAAGTATGCGACTTGGCATTAAGGTGTGTGTTTATAAATTGTTGTAAATTCTCAAAGCGTGTCATTTTATTAGATATCTATTTTTATAGGTCAATTACTGTAATTGCCATTATTTTCCTTTATTATGTGTATATTATATTAAACACAAAGTATTAAGGTCGATAAATGAGCAAAACCTGGGGCATATTGATGCTAAGCGTAGTTAGCGCACCATCGCTTGCCGAAACTGAACTGGCACACAACCTTTGTGGCATTTCAATGCAAACCAGAGCTTGGCAACCACTTGAAGGCCTTAACCTTGGTGAAGTTGATATCCAAGCTGATGATGTTGAGCTACTTGGCACTCAAAGCGCTGAATTTACCGGCAATGTTGATATTAACACCCTTAAGATGAGTTTGTCCGCACAAACTGCGTTGATAGACAAACAGCGTGGTTTATTAAATGCAACGGGGCCAATTACTTATCAAGACTACGTAAGTAAAGTAAACAGCACCGGATTAAATGCCGATTTAAATAATTCAGAAGTCAGTTTGTTAGGCGCCGACTACAGCCTAACCGAACAACAAGGTAAAGGCGGCGCTGAAAAGCTCACTGTTAATCAGTCTGGCCTATTACTCATGAATGCAAGCTTTACTACTTGCCCAAGTGACACTCCAGCATGGGAAATTGAAGCTGACGAAATAAACCTTTCACGCGAAGAAGGCTGGGGCGAAACATATAACGCCGTATTGCGTATTTTAGATACTCCGGTTTTATATTTACCTTATTTTACATTCCCCCTAGATGAACGCCGTAAATCGGGCTTACTTACCCCGACTATTTCAAGTTCTGACAAATACGGCCTTGAAACAATTACGCCTTATTATTTAAATATTGCACCTAATTTTGATGCCACAATTACGCCTCGTTATATGTCTAACAAAGGGCTGCAGTTACAAACAGAATTTAGATACCTAACAGAGCAACACGAAGGCTTAGTAGGGATTGAATACTTAGATAGTGATGATTCTGAGCCTGATTTGAATGAACGCTACATGTTTCATTGGCAACAGCAAAGCTACATAGGTGAAAACTGGCGCGCAAACGTTGATGTAACCAATGTGAGCGATGATAACTACATCACCGACTTAACTTCAAACTACGCAAGTAAAACCGATACTCAATTGTATCGTACTGGTTCACTTACCCATTTAGGTGATACATGGCGCACTGATATTAAAGTGCAAAACTTTGAAGTACTCGGCGATCACTTAGAGTCATACACTGCAATACCACAAGTTAATTTTACGCAAACAGCGCCTTGGCGTTTTGATAATTTTGACTTTAGTGTGTCGGGCGAGATTAGTCATTTTACTAATGATTCATCAGAAGTGGCCATAGACAGCGCAACTCGTGTACACGTAGAGCCAAAAGCACGTTACAACTACGCTACGCATGCGTGGTCATTTTTGTCTGAAGTAAGCTTATTACAAACTAATTATAAGCAAAGCGGAAACTTAACCGGCACGCAATACAGCGATACTGTATCGCGTACTATCCCAAAAGTACGTTTGTACTCTCAGCTTAATTTTGAGCGTGACGCATCTTACTTTTTTGAAGATGGTATACAAACACTAGAACCCCAAATTCAGTATTTATATACACCTAATAAAGATCAGTCAGATATTGGCTTGTTTGATACAACCAAACTGCAAGATGATTATTATGGTTTATTTAGAGACGTGCGCTTTTCGGGTGTTGACCGTATAGCAGCTGCTAATCAGTTTACTTTAGGTGCTACAACGCGCTTATTTGATAAAAAACAAGAAGAAGTGTTTAACTTTAGTGCGGGCCAAATATTTTATTTAAGTGACGATGCCAAGCCAACAGAGCAAGGCTTAAACTCAGACACTAATTATAATGCACTATTTGCAGCTCAAACCATGTTACATTGGCACCGCCGTTGGTACCTCGCTGGAGGTATTCAATATGATACAGATGGCAAGCAAATGGTACAGTCAAATGTAACGCTTGATTATAAAGGTGATAATAATCAGCTAGTACAATTGAACCATCGCTATGCAAATGATGTCTCAGGAAATACAATCGAGCAAGCAGGTGTATTTACAAGTATTCCTATTAGCGACGAATGGCAATTTATTGCGAGCTATCATCGAGATCTTGAAAACAACAGAAGTATCGAAGTATTGAGCGGATTACAGTATGAATCATGCTGTTGGGCTATCCAAATTACTGGCCATCGCCAAATTGAAACTGATTTAAATCAGTCAATAGGACAAGAACAAGCAACTTTTGATTCAGGTATTAGTTTGAATTTTGTATTAAAAGGACTTGGCAGTAAAAGCCGTTATGATGCACAAAAATTATTACAACAAGGTATTTTTGGCTATCGTAGACCGTATTTTCTTAGTAACTAGAGTACTATCAGCAAGAGTAGTAAAAAGAATATGAATTTAAAAAAATTATTAACATCAGCAGTTTTAAGTGCCAGCCTTTGTCAAAGTGTAATGGCTGCACCAGTAGAAATAGATAAAGTTATTGGCGTTGTAAACCAAGGCGTAATTTTAAAAAGCGAAGTAGACACCATAATTGATCGTGTTAAAAAGCAAGCACAAGAACAAGGCCAGCAATTACCAAAAGATGAAACACTTCGTGTACAAGCTGTAGAGCGTTTAGTTAATCAAGCGCTTATGATGCAAATGGCTGATCGTATGGGGTTACAAATCTCAGACAGCCAACTCGATCAAACTCTCGCTAACATGGCAAAAGAGCAAGGCGGAACAATCGCCGACTTACGCCGCACTATTGAAGGTTCGGGCGAAAGCTTTCAAGCTTACCGTGAAGAAATTCGTAAAGAAATCACAACGCAGCAAGTAACACGTGCAAGCGTTGATCGTCGTATTTATATTAGCGAACAAGAAGTTGATAACCTTTTAAAAATTATGGAAACCCAAGGTCAAAGTGCTGAAGAGTACGACATTGGTCATATTTTAATAGATATCCCTAACGATGCGACAGCTGACGAAATTGCTGATGCAAAAACACGTGCCGATAAAGTTATTGAGCTATTAAACGATGGCCAAGAGTTTAAGCGTATTGCTATTTCATCATCAAGCGGCTCTAAAGCACTTGAAGGTGGACAACTTGGTTACATGGGCATTAACGAAATGCCATCGCTTTTTGCTGAAGCAGTAAAAGGCCAAAAGAAAGGCGCTATTGTTGGCCCACTTCGCTCTGGTGCTGGTTTTCATATCATTAAAGTACAAGACGTTCGTGGTCTACAAGTTGTAGAAACAACTGAAGTACGTTCACGCCATATACTTATTAAACCTTCAATTATTTTAAGTGAAGAAAAAGCACGCTCAATGCTTGCAGGCTTTGCAAAAGACTTACGCGCAGGAACAGCCGACTTTGGTGAACTTGCTAAAGAGTACTCAGAAGATCCAGGCTCTGCACTTAAAGGCGGCGAGTACGATTGGACAGATCCAACTACCTACGTACCTGCGTTTAAAGATACTCTGCTTTCTCTTAAGCAAGACGAAATAAGCGAACCGTTTAGAACACAGTTTGGTTGGCATATTGTGCAGTTACTTGGCAAACGTGTAGCTGATAAAACTGAACTAGCTAAACGTAACCGTGCTCATGGCATGTTGTTTAACCGTAAATTTAAGGAAGAAAGTTTTAACTGGCAGCAAGAAATGCGCGAGCAAGCTCACGTTGAAATTTTCCCTATAGACCAATAAATATGACTCTAAGAATTGCTATTACACCGGGTGAACCAGCCGGTATTGGCCCAGATCTGCTACTCACGCTTGCTCAGCAAGCGTGGGACGCTCAACTAATAGCGATTGCTGATGGCAAACTATTAAAAGAGCGTGCAAAGCATTTAGGCTTAACAATAAACTTAATTGAATTTGATGATAATGCCCCCGCCATAGCAGCACCTGCAGGCAGTTTGTATATTCATCAAGTTGATTTAGGTGCGGATGTAGAGCTTGGCGTACTAAACGACGGTAACGGCCAATACGTGTTAGATACCTTGCGTATAGCAAGTGAAAAAAACATGGATGGCACGTTCGATGCTGTTGTTACGGGCCCTGTTCACAAAGGCATTATTAACAAAGCGGGCATTTCATTTAGCGGACACACTGAGTATTTTGCGCAGCAATCAAATACTGCAGATGTGGTTATGATGCTTGCAACTGAAGGTTTACGCGTTGCACTTGTAACCACGCATATTCCACTTGCGTATGTGTCGCGTGCCATTACTCCTGAGCGCTTAACTAAAGTAGCGGGTATTTTAAATCACGATTTACAAACTAAGTTTGGGATAGAAAAACCACGTATTTTAGTGTGTGGCTTAAACCCACATGCAGGTGAAGATGGCCATTTAGGCCGTGAAGAAATAGAAACAATCACCCCAACGCTTGAAATACTTAGAAGCGAAGGGATGAATTTAATTGGCCCACTACCGGCCGATACCTTATTTCAACATAAATACCTATCTGAAGCAGATGCAGTACTTGCTATGTATCACGATCAGGGATTACCTGTGCTAAAATACAAAGGATTTGGTAAATCGGTAAATATTACCCTTGGCTTACCATTTATCCGCACCTCAGTTGACCACGGTACTGCTCTCGATTTAGCAGGGACTGGTACAGCTGACGTTGGCAGTTTTGAATTAGCGATCCGCGAAGCAATTAAGCTCGCCCAAGAAAAAGCACAAAATCAATGACCGATAAAGTACATTTAGGACACCGCGCTCGTAAGCGTTTTGGGCAAAACTTTTTATTTGATGAATCTATCATCGATAAAATAGTCTCTGCGATTGATCCTAAACCAGAAGACAACTTAGTAGAAATTGGCCCAGGCCTTGGCGCAATTACTGAGCCAGTAGCCGACTTAAGCGGCCATTTAACGGTTGTTGAATTAGATAAAGACTTAGCACAACGATTAATTGAACACCCATTTTTGGGTCCTAAATTAACCGTTAACCAAGGCGATGCAATGACGTTTGACTTTGCAAGCTTGGTTCGCGATGACAAAAAATTAAAAGTGTTTGGTAACTTACCTTACAATATTTCGACACCGTTATTGTTTCACCTTTTTGAATTTTCAGATCATATTGAGCACATGCACTTTATGCTTCAAAAAGAAGTAGTAAAACGCATGGTAGCAGGCCCAGGTAGTAAAACATTTGGCCGCTTAAGCGTAATGACTCAATACTACTGTAATGCAATGCCGGTTGTTGAAGTACCACCTGAGTGCTTTAAACCAGCGCCAAAAGTTGACTCTGCTGTTATTCGTTTAATACCTAAAAAGCCAGAGCAACGTACAGCAAAAAGCGTTAAAATTTTAAACACCGTGTGTTTAGAAGCATTTAACCAGCGCCGCAAAACGCTACGTAACAGTTTAGGTAACTTACTTACCGCAGAAGAACTAACTAGCATTGGCATTGATATAACGCTGCGTGCTGAGCGCTTATCTTTACAACAATTTATTGATATAGCTAACTGGATTTATGACAACAAGCAGTAACATTGGATCGCCTGTAAAGGTATCTGTAGAAACATTTTACGTAGAAGGCCAATCTCAACCTGAGCTTGAAAAATACGTATTTGCTTACTCGGTAACAATTAAAAACCATAGTTTATGCAGTGCAAAATTACTGAGCCGCTATTGGTTAATTACCGATGCAAATGGCAAACAAGTAGAAGTTGAAGGCGAAGGCGTTGTTGGCGAAATGCCAGATATTGGCCCAGGCGAAAGCTATAAATACACCAGCGGTGCAATTTTAGATACACCTGTAGGCACTATGCAAGGCCATTACACGTTACGCAACGAGTTTGGCTCTGAGTTTCAGGCGCCTATTAATGTGTTTCGTTTGGCTTGCCCTAACATTTTGCATTAAGCACTTAGATGGCAGATTATGCGATAGGTGATTTACAAGGGTGTTTTAGTGAATTTAACACCCTTTTACAACGGGTTGATTTTAAGCCAAGTAAAGATCACCTATATTTAGTTGGCGACATAGTTGCTCGCGGGCCTGACTCCCTAGCCTGCTTAGACTATATTTACCAACATCAAAATAGCATGACCATCACTTTAGGCAATCACGACCTTCACATGGTTGCCTGCTACTTTCTTAACAAACCTATCAATCCAAAAGATAAATTAAACTCAATATTTGAAAGCCCTAAATTGGCTAACTACATCGCTTTTTTACAAACCCAGCCATTGGCTTTAGAGCTTATAAAACATAACTGCTTTATATCTCATGCGGGGTTAAATCCCGATTGGTCTGTTGAAGATGCGCTAAAACAAGCTCAATTTGCACAAAGCTGTTATCAATCAAGTAACGCAAAAGCGTTTTTTGAACACATGTATCAGCCTCACCCCGCTAAGTGGTCGAATACCCTTGATGACTTTGCAAAGTTTAGATACATAGTTAATTACTTTACCCGCATGCGTTTTTTAACAAGTGATAACAAACTCGAGCTTAATGCAAAGGGTGGAATAACCGACAGCGAAACTCTCACTCCTTGGTTTAACCACCCCAATATAGCTAAATCTAAACACGATATTATTTTTGGTCACTGGGCCGCACTTGAAGGTAGAACAGGTAATTCACGGGTTCACGCCCTAGATACAGGCTGCGTATGGGGTAACACCATGAGCCTAATGGAGCTGAGTACTAAAAAAGTAATTGTAGAAAATTCCCACCTTTCGTCTAAATAAACTGAAAAAAAACAATACATCTGTTAGATTTATCAATTAATAGTTAAAATTAATTAAAGTAATTGATTTTAATTACTTAACTTATTGGTACAAACGCCGATAAGTCTTAATTGAAGTACTTTTTGAGTGGAAATCTTATGAACCTGACAGTAAGCCAGCGTATTTGGGGTGGTTTTATATTTATCACACTATTATTATTAATAATTGGTGGTAATTCCTTAATAAAAATTGCAAATATTGACCGTTCCACTCAAAAAGTGAACCAACTATCACTCCCAGCATTAAATAAAAGCTCTGAGCTACAAGCCGAATTTATTTTAATGAGTAAAGCCGCACAAGCGAGCTTTTACACTACATCAGCCAATGAGCTTGCACCAATAAAAGCACAGGTCTTTGAGCAAAAACAGCAATTCAACACGCTGCACCGTGAGCTTCAAGACGTAGTAAAAAACGATGCTGCACTTAATCAAAGCAGCCAAAACGTAGAAAAAACCTATTTAAGCTTTTTAAGCACCGTTGAAAATTTATTAGCAGATAAAGGCAAACAACTAGCATTAAATAAAGCATTAAAAGCACAATTAGAAAACATAGAACTAAGTGCAGAAGATGCTAACTCTGTTGTACTCGACATTATCGACATTGACGGATTTGAACAAAACCACCCTCGCGCTTATCAAGCTGCAAATAATTTAGAAAACAACTTTATGTCGGTAGTTAGTAACAGCACCGACATGCTAACTGTTAAAACGCTTAACACTCTCGATATTGTTAAGAACGAGCAAACGTATTACCTTGAAGAGGTAGTACGCACCGTTGATTTAATTAAGCCAGCAATAGAGCAAACGCATAGCGACTTATATTCAAGCCTAAAAGAATATGTTGATATTTTAGAAAATAACATAAAGGGCAGTAACAGCTTAGCAGCAAACAAAAAACGTTTAATTGATTCGATTACGCTTACGCAATCAGAGCTTGCACAGTCAGAGCAAGCCACCAAAATGGCACTTAACCAAATTGACGAGCTAGTTAATCAAGCGAGTGACGTTGCGTTTAAATTACAACAAGGTGTGCGCAGCGATGTAGACTCAGCTAATTTATGGACCTGGGTTGGTATGGTTATAGCCACCATTTTAGCAATTGTGATTGCCATTATTACTGTTAGCCGCATTACTAAACCTCTTGCTGAAGTTAACCGTATTTTAGATATTGTTGCCAGTGGTGACATGACACAACGTTTAAACGACAGCGCTAAAGACGAATTTGGCGAACTATCTAAAAGTTGTAATACACTAATTGACAGCCTACGCAGCCTAATTAAAGGTATTATTTCGCGCTCTACTCAGCTTGCAGCAGCATCAGAGCAAACATCGGCCATTACCTCAGAATCAAGCCAAGCAATTCGTAACCAGCAAGCACAAGTTGAACAAGCCGCAACTGCAACAACCGAAATGAGCAGTACATCGCAAACAGTTAGTAACAGCGCTCAACAGGCACTTAGCGAAATTAAAAATGCTGATAAAGAAGCTGAACGCGTTAAAGGTATTTCGAATAACAATAAAGCCACGATTGAACAGCTAGCACGTGAAGTAGACGACGCCTCACAAGTTATTAATAAACTGCATCAAGATAGCGCATCAATTGGCAGCATATTAGATGTAATACGAGGAATAGCGGATCAAACTAACCTACTTGCACTAAATGCCGCAATTGAAGCTGCGCGAGCTGGTGAATATGGCCGAGGCTTTGCTGTTGTAGCTGACGAAGTACGCTCTCTAGCGAGTAAAACTCAAGAGTCGACCCAAGAGATACAATCAATGATTGAGTCGCTACAAACAGGCGCAGAAGCTGCCGTAACAGCAATGAGCAAAGGTAAGCAACGTGCGGTATCGTGTGTTGAACAAACCGACCTAGCAAGTAGCGCTCTTGATTCGATTACATTTGCAGTTTCGCAAGCCCACGACGTAAGTGAAGAAATTTCGACTGCAGCACTTGAGCAACAACAAGTAGCACAAGAAATTAGCGAACGCCTTGAGTCGATTGTAGCCATAGCAGAGCAAACAGCCGAAGGCGCAAATCAAACTAATATTTCAAGTTCAGAAGTAGCAAAACTTGCTGAAGAGCTTCGCTTGTCGGTAGACGAATTTAAAGTTTAAGTTTACTAAAACGATTAAAAAACCCCGATGGTACACAGTACCATCGGGGTTTTTGTTTATAAGACCTTTAGAAATGAGATGTAAAACCTCACCTACAGAACAATTCTACCACCGAGAGCACAGAGGCGCTTCGCGCTACACTGAGAAGTTATTAGATCTTCTCCTTCACTTCTCGGTGGTGATAATAATGTCTGAATTACTTTATGAGTATTTAGCCCAAAACATTTTTACCACCGAGGACACAGAGGCGCTTCGCGCTACACTGAGAAGTTATTAGATCTTCTCTTTCACTTCTCCTTGTCTTCTCTGTGGTGATAATAATGTCTTAATCATGCTCTATAAGCGAGGTATAAAACCTCACTTACAACTTATATACATCAATTACTAACTACTAATATATCGCTTTTTTCTTCCTTACTTAGGCGTTTATTGCTAACCTCGCGTTAACGTTTTTACTTAAACAAATTTTTGCTAACGGAATAATTATGCTCAAAAAAATATCACTGTTTATCGGGATGGCAATCAGTGCAAATGCTGTTGCTAAAGGTGGCGTATCACCCTACTTACCTTTAAATCAAGCCCCAGAACTTGAGCACTTAGTACAACAACTTTTAGCTGTAAGTAAAAACACACACATTATGAGTAAACCTTATAAATCTCACGATATTTATCGAATATTACAAACCATAAGGTATGACTACCCTGAGCTTTATCACATACTTACTTATCAAATTAATCCTTATATACAATCAAGCGCAACCACTCTTGCTAAAGTAACTTTATCAGCAGGCACGAATGAAAGGAACATACCAAATCAACGCGGCCAAACAACAAAAACAAACCTAATAGTTGAAGGTGGTGCTTATTCTAATTTTGGTGATTACTTCGGTATGAGTGCAGTGGGTATAGCCAACGAGGATGAAATATTACTAACGCAAAGTATCATGTACTTAGGCTTCAAATATGCACAACTTGATATCGGTTATAGAGAGCATTGGTATTCACCTTTTAACAACAGCGCAATGTTACTCAGCACACAAGCCGAAACAACTCCATCTATATCCATAAGTAATGTAGCCCCCATAACTAGCTTTAATATTCGATACGATATGTTTATTACTCAACTCTCTGAGCAAAGAGGTATCTTAAAAAACAAAAGAGTCGAAAACGCAGAAGATCGAGAATATGAACCCGGAAAACCTTACTTATTCGGCCTGCATACTAGCTTAGCAATAACTGACAATCTGACTGTCAGTTTAAGCCGTCTCATGCAGTTCGGTGGGGGACCAAGAGATGTATCATTAAAAGATTTTGCTGAAGGTTTTTTTAGCCCCGGAAGCAAAGATAATGTTGGCGAAGATGACACAAACGACGTTAACTTTGAGTTAGGTGATCAACTAGGTGCTATTGCTTTTGAGTATTCGAACGCACTCTATAATACTCCTTATGAACTATATGCAGAAATAGCATTAGAAGATACCCTTGGAGGGGATCGTAATAATGCATATAGCTTTGGTTTATTTCTTCCATTTATCAGCGACAAACACAGCTTACGCATCGAACACAGTAACTGGCAAGAGCTTTGGTATGCCAATGGTATATATCTAGATGGAAATAGAAATAACGGCAATGTAATTGGCCACTGGGCTGGTGATGAGCATATCTACGACGACTATGTTGCTGCTAAGGCCGTTAGCTTAAATTGGAACTGGCAATTGAATCGAAAAGAGAGCCTGCAAACTACATTCAGCAGTTTAAAAAACAAAAGTGATGTTTATACGACCAGCTATGAGTTACAAATAACTTATAATAGAAAGCTTTCTAGAGCAGCTTGGGGAGTTAAAAGCTGGGGTGTAGATTTTTATGGCGGTAAGGATGTATACGGTGACTCATTTGCTAAATTAGGTGTCTTTGCTAATTTTTAACACCTTGTAGGTGCGAATTTATTTCGCGCTAATGTAATTTAACTTTACCAAAGCGAGGTATAACACCTCACCTACAATATACCGTAAACGTCCGGTGATCATCACCTAGATATTGATATTCCAAGGCAATAATTGTTCTATGTCTGGCTCAGGCTGACAAAGCTCATCGAGG
>NZ_WTKX01000039.1:0-25727 GCF_011378755.1 Pseudoalteromonas sp. Z1A2
CCGGCAGCCACACTTTTAGCAAGCAACGCAAAAAGCCCGCCAGTGCAAGGCGTATTAGGCGAGCGTTAACAATGTCCGCAATTGGCACTAAGCCGAACTTCGGCAAAGAGCGATAACCGACCATTCAGGTGAGTCGTCATTAACTTAGTAAGAATAAGTGAAAACCTCCCTCTTTTTTACATAGTAAAATAACCTTTCCTAAGCTTAATACTTATAGATGGCAATAACTTACACTATTTGCTATTAATAGAAACTCACACAATAAGGACGTTTTCGCGCTAAAAAAGGGAAAGTGTCCTCTGATAGAGTTGTTAGGTTGCATATGAGCACTGAGATTGAACCAATGTATGTTGATTGTGGCGAACATGGTAAGCGAGTTGCAGCCGTCGTCTGTTGCCATTTGTTGAAACCAGAAGGTGTACCAGTAGGCTTTATTGAAAACTCTAGCGAACCTAATGACCTTCAAGCGTGGTGTTCCAAATGTGAAGCCTTGTTTGATGAAGAAGATGGTATGACTGAGAAGTTTCGAGCCTTTAATAAAATGTCAGTTGTGTGTGCCAATTGTTATGAAACATCAGCTGATTATCACAGCGTCGAGGCTCAATAGTGTTTGTTGTAGACCAGCAACCTAACAAGCCAAGTCAGCGGGAATTTTACTCGCTGAAAAACGCTCTTAAAATCCCCTGCTTGGGGCGTTTCCACCGTCCGCTCATGGCACTCGACAACATAAAATGCTGATAATAATAAGTAAGGTATTTTACTGTGTCGGATGGCGCTTCGCTTATTCGACCTACACTGGCACAAAACTGCCCATCAAATAGGTATAATTTTTATACTGCAGTGGTATAAAACTTAAAGGGAAGTATATTGTCGTTGATAATGATCAAAATCTTTATGCTTACGATGCAAACAGAAAACACATGAATTTCATTGCGCCTCTTATTTGTAGTAGCCAATTAAATAGAATAATTATTAGAACATTATCAAAGTATTAATTTCACAAGTTACACTCCTTTGGTTATGCTAGTGAGCATTATAAAATTATATTGCGAAACCCTCTATGCTACCTCTACTTCGTATCTTGATAATTGAGCAAGACCCAGCCACTTTACAAGGGCTTTCAACGAACCTATCAAAGACCATTCCTAACTTTGAGCGAGACGATATTCATATCGATATTATTGAATGCCTCGAGCTTAAACACGCGCTGGAATGTGTAGAGGAAGATGGTGATATTCAAGCCGTAGTTCTAAGCTGGGATATGCACAATAAAGTGGGTGAGCGGATGTATAGCCGCTTTATTGAAGAGTTAAAGGCAATTCGTCTTGAGTTACCGGTTTATGTTATTGGCGACGACACTAAAGGGCTGGAAATCGTAAACGAGTCAGAAGAAATCGAATCATTCTTTTTTAAAGATGAAGTGATTTCTGACCCAGAAGCTATTTTAGGATATATGATCAACGATTTTGACGACCGCTCTGAAACGCCATTTTGGACGGCGTATCGTCGTTACGTTGGTGAAGCAAACGACTCTTGGCATACACCGGGTCATAGTGGGGGTTCTAGCTTTAGAAACTCACCTTACATCAAAGATTTTTATCAGTTTTACGGCCGCAATGTATTTGTTGGCGACCTGTCGGTTTCGGTAGACTCGCTAGGTTCATTATCAGACAGCACTAATACTATTGGTCGCGCCCAAGAATCAGCCGCGGCGACGTTTGAAGTTAAGCACACCTACTTTGTTACAAATGGTTCATCTACCTCAAATAAAATCATCTTGCAGACACTCCTGCGTAAGGGAGATAAAGTAATTGTCGACCGTAATTGCCATAAATCAGTACACTATGGCATCTTGCAATCAGCTAGTTACCCCATTTACTTGGCGAGTATTTTAAATCCAAAATATGGCATTTTCGCGCCACCATCGTTGGCCGACATCAAGTTAGCAATTGAAAACAATACTGATGCTAAATTATTAGTGCTTACCGGTTGTACTTACGATGGCCTACTTAGCGACCTGAAACAAGTGGTAGATTATGCTCATCAATATGGTATTAAGGTGTTTATAGATGAAGCCTGGTTTGCATACTCTTTGTTTCATCCTAGCTTTCGTCATTATTCTGCGATACATGCTGGGGCTGACTACATTACGCATTCGGCGCATAAAGTAGTATCGGCGTTTTCTCAAGCGTCTTATATTCATATTAACGATCCCGATTTTGATGCCGATTTCTTTCGAGAGATTTATAGTATCTACGCTAGTACATCGCCTAAATATCAGCTTATTGCATCGCTTGACGTGTGCCAAAAGCAATTAGAGATGGAAGGCTATAAGCTGCTCAATGCGCTGCTAAATCATGTTGAGGAGTTTAAACAACAGATGGCCTCGCTTAAGCAAATTAAAGTATTAGCTAAGCAAGACTTTATGGAAATATTCCCGCATTTTAGTGGTGATAATATGGGTCACGACCCATTAAAAATCCTTATTGATATTAGTGAGCTCCCTTACTCATTAAAAGATATTCATAAATATCTACTGGATGAAATTGGGCTAGAGATAGAAAAATACACACACAGCACCATTTTGGTTTTACTGACGCTTGGCGGCACGCGCTCAAAAATAATTCGTTTGTACAATGCATTGAAAAAGCTAGACAGCGGTAAAGTAAAACTATCGAAATCGACGCGTAGAGCTCGCTTACCTGAAAATTTACCAGCTATAGATTTGGCGTGTATTCCAAGCGATGCTTTTTATGGTGACCGCGAATCTGTGCCTATTAGCAAAAGTAACAACCGCATTTGTGCAGGTTTAGTTACTCCATACCCACCGGGCATACCGCTTTTAGTCCCAGGCCAGCATATCACTGATGATCATGTTGAATATTTGCAAGAGTTGGCAAGCCAAGGACTGACTATTCAAGGCAGTTTCGATGGTGAAATTTATGTTCTTAAGGGTAAGGTTAAAAAATAAAGGTATTGGTTTAATACTATCTCGAGCATTATTACTGGCGGTAGTATCGTAAGATATTGCCGCTGTAACATTGAAGGTTTGTGTGAGTTTGAAGATCAAACGGGCTAGATTTTTTGTTTCCTTTGGGCTGTGAGTTCAGCCACTCGACAACATAAAATGTTGATGATAATTGGCAAGGTATTTTACTGTGTCGGATGCCGCTTCGCTTATCCGTCCTACACTGGCACATACCAGTCTACATAACTAATCTAACTTGAATTATAAACATGAAAAAAGGCGGTAAAACCGCCTTTTTAATGAGATTTAATGTTTAACTATTATTACAGCTTGTAGCTTAAACCTAAGAATAAGCGTGGGCCGTAGTCATTAACTTCACCTAAGTTTCCTTCAACAAAGAAATCTTGTGATTTAGGTGCGCTGAACAAGTTAATTGCTTCTGCTTTAACTCTAAAGTGCTCATCAATTTTGTATGATGCGCGCATTTCCCATACGCCTACAGAATCAACATAACGAAGTCGAGTACCATTTGTAGTATATGGTTGGAAATACTCACTACGATATTTGTAAATAACGGCAGTATCAAACCCACCAATTTGGTAGTACAGCTGGCTGCTAAATACATGCTTTGAGAAGCCAGGTACTGAAGCCGACTCAACAATACCGTCAGTTAATTGTGTAGTATTACCGTCTACATCAGTAACAAACGTATCGCCGTATAAGCTATCTTGGAACTCAAAGTCAGTGTCTGCATAGTTGTAACCAAATTTCATACCGATGCCATTATCCCAGCGGTAAGAAAATGAAGCTTCTAGGCCTAGTATTTCACTGTCCTCGTCTGACGTAACAGAGTTGGTGATTGGTAGTGAAACTGTTTCACCGGCAACAGTAAAATCTTCAATTACTGTTTGTTGTTGAAAACCACCGTTGAACTGTTTGTAGTATAAGCTTAACGCTAAGATTGAATCTTCGTTAGGGTACCATTCAAACGCAGCGTCGTAGTTCCACGACATAAGCGGTTGAGTGTCCGGGTTACCAGAACCATTTACACCCACTAATAAATCGCTGATTGATGTTGCTGTACCTTCTGTATCTTCTTGGAATGTACGGCTATAGCCTAAATCAGATGGATCTGCGCGTGACATGCCACGGTATATGCCAGCTCGGAATAAAATATCTTCGCTGTAATCAATAACTAGGTTAAAGCTTGGTAAATACTTAGTGTAATCGCCACCACTTTTTATTTTATCCAGTGAACCGTTATCAGACTCAACTAGAGACAGTATACCTGTGTCACTTGTTACTACGTCAAAGCTATTTCTAAAGCCAATCGAAGTTACTTCTGTGTCTACAATACGAAGACCAAAGTTACCGCGAATGAATTTGCCAAACATTTCAGTATCGTAGTTAGCCGTTAAGTACACTGATGTTGTTTTTTCTGTTACATCAATTGTACCTGCATTTTCATATTCCACTTCTGGGTAAGCAAACACACCATCAGCGTTAGAACCCGCTACAGCTTGTGAGAAACATACGTTGTCGTATGTAGCCCATGATGAACCAGTACCGCTAGCTACAACGTTACCGTCGCTATCAATATTTGTTACGATATCGCCATCAGAGACACTCGATAAAAAGCCTGATTCAGGAAAATCGATTTGACAACCTTGTAATACGTCAAGCGCTTCAGTACCAGAGTCTAGTGTAAATTCGTTTCTTGAACCGTTACCTTGGCTACCACCATACTGTAGGAAGGTCATTTCAGATGTTCTAATACCACCTTGAATACTTGTAATAACGTTGCCATCTAGCGCATAGTCAAAATCTAGTCGCGCTGAGATAACTTCGTTTTCACGAACATTTTCACGGTCAAGTCGTGTTCTTAGGCTATCTGTAAAGTTTGAAATATCTGTTACGTCAAAATCTGTCAATGTGAAATGAGGAATTTCATCGCCCATATCCCAAGAAAAGAAATTGCGACCTGATGTTCTACCACGATTAGATATTTGAAGTTCTTCACGTTCAGTTTTTGAATACGCTAAATCTAAGTCAACAGTTAATCTATCGGTAACTGTATGTTCTATATTTATGCCGTAACCTTGGTAGTTTTCTTCACGAGAAAATTGCTCACCCGCTGATTCAATACGCTCTTCACCTTCCCAATGTAAAATACCGCCTACATCGTTAGTTACAAGAGTTGGACCGGTTACACCTGGTGTTGCACGTTTTTGTAAAAAGATTAAATCGTGGCGTGCTTCTTGTTGTGTTCTATCTGAAATTTGTGCATCAAAGTTAATATCCCAATCAGCTGACGGTTGGTATTGCAGTGCAAAAAATACTGCATCACGTTCATCAGATGTCTCGTTTTGACGAAAGCTTCGGCTACTGCCAGTCCAAGCATAAGGAGTCCCATCACTTACTGCTTTACCTGTTTCTGGATCGATTTCTGTATCGTAACCTTGGTTGCTACTGCCATTAACTTGGTCTTCACAGTCGCCTGCGCTGCTACGATAAAAACCTTCATTGGTATTAGTCGGATCGTTTAAACACGCCCATAATGAAGAACCTGATGGGCTAGAGCTTCTGTATTCAGCCTCTGGTTGACTAATTTCTTGGCGCTGCACACCAAAAGACACACCAACGGCTTGGCCGTTATCAAATTCAAACTGATCAACATAACTAAACGTGCCACGGTAACCCGCGTCACTTTGCAGCGAGTTATCTACATTACCTTCATCTGGGTTGTAATTTAATTTAACCTCAGCTGATACACGTTGTTTGCCAAAATCAAGTGGAGTTATAGTTTCAAGTGCAATAACACCTGCAACACCACCTTCAATCATTGAGGCATCTTGCGTTTTATATATCGCTACTTTTTTTACAAGTTCAGAAGGGAACTGCGAAAAGTTAACTGAGCGGTCACCACTACCATTAGTCGCTTCACGACCATTAATGTGTGTTGCACTTAAAAATGGACCAAGACCACGGATAGTGATTTCTGTAGCACCACCGTTTTCACGGTGAGATGCAGCACCTGTAATTGATTCTAGTGCTTCACCGATAGACAGTGCTGGTAAATCACCAATATCTTCAGATGACAGGCCATCAACTACTGTTGTTGCTTCACGTTTAATTGCTATTTGATCTTGTATCGTTCTACGTGTACCTGTAACACTAATTATTTCAACGTCTTCTTCAACTTCTGTCGCTTTTCCCTGATCTTCCTGTGCGCTTGCTGTAAATACGCAAGAACTTGCCATACCTGCGATGACCGCTATTCTTACCCATTTTGCAACTGGGCGCATTGCAAACTGCCCTGTTGTAGAATTATTGTTATCTCGTGACTTCAACGACATTTGAATTCTCCGCTGGTTGTTGTTGTGTGATTTTAGTGTGTTAGCTTGTTATGCTGATGTATATTTTATGTGACCTTTAACATTAATATACTTAAACCCAGCACGATGATCAACCAATTTGACGTTTTAATATTACCATAAGGTATACCAATTTTAACTTAACGGCATTACCAGTAGGTCAGGCAGGTTTTTTACTAGAATATAAATAGCTCTAAACTAGTCCATAAATGAGTTATGGAGGCTAAAAAAGCGTGGTGAAAAGTATAAATAATAAAAAAGCCCCAAATTTGGGGCTTTTAAAAGTTAACTGATTAATTGGTTATTTAATCGTTTTGTATTTTCCATGTAGATCCAACACCTACTTCAGATGATTGAATATAATGAAGACCTTTAGCACCCGCCTCTGCCTGAAGGCCTGCAGGGTCAGTTTCTAATAACGTACTTGCTGCTGTAACGTACTCAAGCACTTCTTTACCGTTAGTTGCTGGGTCTTGGTCAATTGCACCATCAGTATCGAATGCGCCATTACCATTTAGTTTTCTAATTTCAACCCAGTCACCGCTTGCATCGCCTGATACTCGACTATCCATATAACCAAAGTTATTACTTAGCACCGAACTATCATGATTAATTAAGTCACAGTCATATTCAAAAGCATGGTCACTTTCAAGTGTATTTGGGTAAAATAGGCCTTGAGTTGTGGCACTGCTGTTTATTGTATCTGCGTCTGTTTGATCGCCTAAACCGTTTGCAATTAAATTTCCATTAAAGTTTATAACAAACGCATTTTTGGTCAGCCCGTATAGTACCGGTGCATTCGCTGCGGTTAACTCATCGCAATCACTTGTTGGTGCTTTAGGGCCTATTTCCGTACTAAATACAATAGGTTGCTGTGAGTTCAAAACCGTATTGTTTGTTACATTTAGTGTAAAGTCGCCAGCGCTATCAAGTACAGCTTGGTTACCTGAGTTTGGCACACCGCCATCAGCTTGTGAAAATGGGTTAGCTGTAAATACAATACCGCCCGCTTCTTTATTACCAGAACGAATACCTGCAATGTAGTTGTTACTAACGGTGTGACCAAGTGGTGTGATCAATACCCCAGCAGGTCTGTCGCTTGAGCTTGCAATATCTGTAGTACGAATAATAATGTTGTCTGTAACACTATTAAATCCACCATCTTCTAATGAAATACCACCATTAGGATTTACGATTGTATTGCCTTTGATGGTTGCGCCAGAAGTTTGTACACGCATTAAACGACGACCCGTTACAAAGTTTTCTACGCGGTTATACTGAATAGTAAAGTTTGCGTTATCAGCTGCACCACTACCCGTTGTACTACCTGCATTGATTAAGTATAAACTTGATTGATCAAAGTTTGGATTATCACTGTCACTAAATAAATTATATTGAATAATGTGATCAGAGCTTGATGATGATATTTTTATCACAGACCCTTTTTCTGCTACATTTCGATTAGAGAATGTATTTCGCTCAACCAACGCACCTTGACCTTTTATCATCAGCCAATGGTATTCAGAGTTATTGAGTGTAGCTTCTTCTCCATCCATCGTGTTTTGCGAAAAAGTAAAGTTATCCCCTTCTGAGTAAATAACAGCACCTTCTTCGGTTTCACAAAATCCACCCGCTTTAGTATCTATATTCTTAAAGGTAAGCCCTGTTAACCCAGCGCCATCTACTCCAGCAGCTACATGCACACATACTTCACCACTAAGTACAGGAGTTTGACCTTCTACAGCGCGAAGCGTTACTGCACTGGTTAATAAAATTGCGTCCATATCAGCATAAACACCCGTGTTTAAGCCAATAACATCACCGTCAGCTAAACCGCCACTTATAGCACCAAGAAGTGCTTCAGGGTTACTAACTAATTGTGTGTAAACCAATGTATCAACTGAGTTTGTAACCTCACTCGCAAAGCCATCATTATCTGTATACGTGGCTTTTACTGACATTATTGAGCCAGCGTAATCAGAAGGCGTAAATGTTTTACTATTGCTCCCTGCTATTTCAACACCATCAGCAGACCAAGTATAAGTAACGTTAGCCTCTTCAACGCCGTTGTTATCAGTTATCTCAGCGGTTAACTCGCCATTTGTTAAATAAGGCACTACACCCATAATGGCTACGCTACCGGCTTCATCAACCGCAACAGCAGAAACAGCAATTGTTTCCTCTGATGTATTATCCTCGATAAACCCATTATCATCTGTATAAGCAACCTGAACACTTATCTTTTGACCTAAAAGTGATGCATCAACTGTAAAGGTGCTCTCTATTGCGCCATCTATCTCTTGTGCGTCAGCAAGCCATTGATAAGTAATATCTCCTGTCGCCCCATCGGTATCATTAATTTCTGCTGTTAAAGTATTTCCAACAGTTGGCGTGCCGCTAATTGTAACTTCGCCTTCTGAGTTTGTTCGTGCGACAACCTCTGTACCGGCTGAAGTTACAGACTCGTTAAACCCACGGCTATCTTCAAAAGATGCACTAACTGTAATAACTGTACCAAACTGTGCGTCTGTTAACGTGAGCGTTGAAAGTGCTTCATCAGCAATTTCTACGTCATCTGCAAACCATTTATAAGTTACTGTATCGCCATCAAAGCCATTGTCGTCAGCTACATTAGCAGTTAGTTGCGAACCAACTAGTGCGTCACCTGTAATAGTTAAACTTGCAGGAAATGCGATTGCGGCAACATCTGCGGTTGGTTCTGTAATATGCGATTCATTAATACCGCCATCATCGGTATAAAGCCCTTGAACTGTAATTGGTAACCCTATCTGATCGTCAGTCAATGTAAATGAAGCGCTATTTGCACCAGCAATTGCCTCACCATCTGCATACCAGTAGTAAGTCACGTCACCTGAGATACCATCAGGGTCACTAACTTCAGCTGTTAATGTTTGTCCGCTTGTAACAGTTCCACTAAGAGCAATAGAGCCCAAGTTGTTGTCATTGTTGTTTGAGTTTGTGTCACAACCAACGATTGCAGCTGCAATAGCGCATAGCGCAAAATGTTTGAATTTCATGGTGGCTCTATTCTCCAAATTTATAGTTTTAATATTTGGCCATCTATTGTGTGTGTTACCAAATAAATCATGTGTTTATTACCAAATTTATTTAAATTGCAAATAAATTGTTAACCAACTTGGTAATATAACCACAATAAAATAAGTTTTTCCACTATCCCCACCTAATTAAATAACAATAAACAAACACCAAGTTAACCTTGGGCTTTTATTTTTGGTTGAAAATTGAATTCAATTGTGAAAAATAACGTTGAAGATACATAGCGTTATAGTAAAAACTTAGTTTTATATAGGGTTTAGTAAGTAATATTATTAAATATATGTGAAGTATTCTTATTTGAAGACAATAAGAAAAGAAGTGAGTTTGTATAAAGAGGATGATTTACAAAGAGAATTAAAATTAAGGGTAAAACAAGGGGCAATTTTCTTACCCCTTTTTTTGAGTGCTGTTTTATAACATGGCGTTATTATAAAACTCTACAGGCTCATTTGAACCCAAAGCAACAGGCACACGCTGGTGCAAGCTAGTTGGCGCAATATCTAAAATTCGCGTTCCTCTAGAGGTTGCTTTACCACCTGCGTTTTCAACTAAAAGTGCTAACGGGTTTGCTTCATAAAGCAGTCTTATTTTTCCGTTATCGTTACCACTGCGTTTATCTTGTGGATACAAAAATAACCCGCCTCGGCATAAAATACGATGAACGTCGCCTACCATCGCTGCATTCCAACGCATTGAGCTTTTTTCAAAGCTTTCACAGGTGTATAGCAATTTATCAAAATACACTTGTGTTGGTTCGTCCCAGTAACGGTAGTTAGCCATATTAACGGCAAATTCACGACTTTGTTCTGGCACACTTAACTGCTTATTTGTCAGTAAGTAACCGCCATGTGTTGAGTCTAACGTATAACAACGCGTAGGACCGCCAGTACTCATTACAAGTAATGATGAAGGGCCGTATAACACATAGCCTGCACATACTTGATTTACACCGGGCTGACTAAATTGCTCGTCGCTATCAAAAGGAACATCATCACGGGCTAAGTAAATAGTAAATATAGTGCCTATTTGCCCATTAACATCAATATTAGAAGAGCCATCTAACGGGTCAAAAGCAACAATAAACTTACCTTCAGGGTGGCCACCTACCGCATGATCTTCTTCCTCTGATGCAACAGATCGTACACTGCTGTCGTCAAGTAGGATGTCTTTAAGTAGTTGGTTTGCGATTACATCAAGCTTTTTTTGAACTTCACCTTGAACGTTTTCATTCAAAGTTGAGCCTAAAACACCGGCTAATTCACCTTGGCTTACTCGAAAAGCAATTTCTTTACTGGTCGCTAAAATTGTGCGAATAAGTAAAATAAGATCGGTATCTACACCGTCTTCTTTCAATACTGTATTTAATCTTTTCATGCGCTATACCTGTTTACACAATTTAGATCGTCAAAGCATTGCTCTAGCCTTGCAACCATACTTTGCTCTGAATGACGCAACCATACACGAGGGTCATAGTATTTCTTGTTTGGCTTATCATCCCCTTCAGGGTTACCAATTTGCCCCTGTAGGTATGCTTGCTTGTCTTTGTAGTAATCTAAAATACCTGTCCAACACGCCCACTGCGTATCGGTATCAATATTCATCTTCACTACGCCATACGTTAAAGACTCTGCAATTTTACTGTACTCAGAACCACTACCACCATGAAAAACAAAGTTAATTGAGTTGCTTGGTAGATTAAATTTTTCTGATACGTAAGCTTGTGAATCTTTTAAAATAGTTGGCGTAAGAACAACGTTACCCGGTTTATATACACCATGAACATTGCCAAAAGAGGCTGCAATTATAAAGTTAGGGCTAATACGACTTAAGCGTTCGTAAGCAAATGCAACATCTTCAGGTTGAGTGTATAAAGCAGAACTATCTAAGTGTGAGTTATCAACACCGTCTTCTTCACCACCCGTGCAACCAAGCTCAATTTCAAGCGTCATACCTATTTTTGCCATACGCGTTAAGTAACGTTCACAAATTTCGATATTTTCTTCTAAAGGCTCTTCTGACAGATCAATCATATGTGAGCTAAACAATGGTTTGCCAGTCAGTTCAAAGTGTCTTTCACCTTCATCAAGCAAACCATCAATCCAAGGTAGTAGCTTTTTAGCTGCGTGATCAGTGTGAAGCATCACTGCTACTTCATAATGTGCTGCCACTGAATGTACATATCTTGCAGCACTTACCGCCCCAAGCACAGCTGATTGTTGCTCTGGTAAAGATAAGCTTTTACCACAAAAAAATTGTGCTCCACCATTAGAAAGCTGAATAATAACGGGCGAGTTTTTCTTTTTAGCAGCTTCTAGAGTCGCATTTATAGATGTTGTACTAACAACATTTACCGCTGGCAACGCATATTGATGTGTACGTGCATGCTCGTACACAGCACTTACTTCGTCGCCAACGATTACGCCTGGTAGTATTGTTGGGGCTAAATAATTCATTTATGAAATCCTTTCTATTTTAAAGCCTGGATACAAGAATCAGTAATTGCTTGCCAATTTTCTTGTTCAACCCATTCTTTTTTCGCTATCCAAGTACCGCCAACGGCGAATACATTATTTAAAGAAAGATAGTCCATTTTGTTACTTTCGCTAACGCCACCTGTAGGACAAAAGCTGACTGCTCTAAATACTGACGACACAGCTGACACAAAAGGAGCGCCACCAGCAAGCGATGCTGGGAATAATTTTTGCTCTTCAAAGCCATACTCAAGCGCCATTAAAATATCACCGGTGTTTGATACACCAGGAAGTACCGGCACATTACATTTAGCAAGTGCTTCAAGTAACGCAGGAGACACTGCTGGGGTTACAATAAAATCAGAACCCGCTTCAAGTGCTTGCTCCAAAATATCAGTATTGATGACTGTCCCTGCACCTACTTTTAGCTCAGGCACCTGTGCTTTAATAGCTTTTAATGCCTCTATTGATGCCTCTGTTCTTAGCACTACTTCAACTAAAGTAAGCCCAGCATTGGCCATAGCTTTCGCTATTTGAACACCTTGCTCTGGAGTATCTGCTTGAATTATAGGTAGCAGTGTTTGTCCTGCCATAAGTTCAGAAAAGCGAGTCATAACGTTGTTCCTTTATAAAAAGTAATGCGGCCGAGGTATGGCGGCCTTTAATGTTTGATTATTTTGTTATACCAATTGCATTAAATTAATGAGTTATTATAGCGACAAGAAAATAGCTCAATAACAAGGCTAAAATTATGATACATAGTTGTTCTATATAAATAATTTTTAACGTAGTTAGTGAGTTATTTAATACGCTAAGGTGATCATGTTTTTAATAAAATTGGTATCACATGCCAGCTTCAGCCATTGCTAGCTGAAATATATCTTTTGGAGCAATAGCACCTGGTTGCTGTATAACAGTCCCTGCCGCTTTTGCAGCAAGTTGCACGGCACTTGAAATTGATTTATCAGATAAACGTGCACCTAAGTAAACACCGTTAAAGGCATCGCCTGCTGATGTTGTATCTACAACGTTTTTGACCGGTACAATAGTGTGGCTTTGAAGCGTATCGCCCTCTTTTGTCACTACCGATTCAGGGCCATTTTTAACAACAATTTCTTCAATTTGGTAAGGCTTTAAATATTCAACAACTGCTTCTACGCTATGAACGCCATAAAGTGTTGTTAAATCTTCAACGCCTGGTAGGGTAATATCTGCAAACGTAAAGGCTAAATGATATTGCTCTTTAGTTTCCTCTACACTATTCCACAAACGTGCTCTATAGTTAGGATCAAAAACGATTTTAACCCCAGCATCTTTAAGCTGCTTTACAACTTTCCAAAAGTCTTCACGTGCACTTTCTTCAATTATTGCTAATGAAATTCCTGAAAAGAAAAACATATCACCTTGGCTAAGCTGCTCGAGTGCATCAGCATCTAAAAAATCAACAACCTTTTTAGCTGCAGAATCATTGCGCCAATAAATAAAGCTACGCTCACCATGCTCATCAGTTTCTATGTAGTACATACCAGGTACTTTGGTGTCGTGAGCAAATACAAGTTGCGTATTTATTTGTTCACTCTCAAAGCGTTCTAGCATTTTTTTACTTAAATTATCTTGACCTAAAGCCGTAACAACCGAAGTAGTAACCTGCGGGAAGCAACGTTTTAAATACACTGCAGAATTATAAACATCGCCTGCAAATGATTGGTGTAGTGTTGCCGCGCTCATAGCTCTAAGCTCGACCATGCATTCACCGATAAAGTAAATATTTTTCATCTTGGAAGTTACCCTATGTAGTTAACTGCTATGCACATATACAAAATATGTTGGCATAGCAGTTATTATCTAGATTATTGAGGCTTTTTAAGAGGTTCTATTTTTGGAATTAAAATCCAAACAGCTGCCATTGCAATGATGGCTAAAGAAGCACCAATTACAAATGCTGGTGTGTAGTTACCATCAGCAGTAAGAAAAGGTACTAGCGATGTAAGACCTACAGCACCAAGCTTTGCCGCCATACCAGAAAAACCTGATAATGTACCCACTGCTTTTTTACCTAACAAATCACTTGGTAGTGTTTGCACGTTACCAATTGCAGTTTGAAAACCAAATAAGATAACAGCCATAATTAGTACCGCTGTTGTTGGTCCGCCTGGATTTGCCATTGCAAGTAGCGCTGGTAACATAATTAAACAACCCAGCGTAATAGTAAGCTTACGTGTTTTATCTGTATTCCAACCTGCTTTGAGTCGATTTTGAGCCAATAAACCACCAAACCAAGCACCAAACATAGCGCCAACATAAGGTACCCAACCGTATATACCAATAGATTTAACATCCATACCGTATACTTCATTTAGGTAAATAGGGATCCAAAATACAAATAGCCACCAAATTGGGTCAATTGCGGCAGAGGCAATGATTACACCCCAGCTTTGCTTACGAGAAAGTAACTCAGCAGTTGTAGGGTTATATTCCTCTTCGTCTTCACCAGTTACATCACCGTTGTCATCAACACGTCTTTGACCCGTTAAGATATATTCACGTTCTTCGGCAGTCAGCCAAGGATGTGAGCTAGGCGGTGCTTTAACTAAAATTAACCATGGAACTAACCAAAGGAAACCTAATGCACCAACAAAAACAAACACCATTTGCCAGCTAAAGTAGATAGTTAAATAAGCAATTAAAGGAATAGCAATAATACCGCCAATAGCAGCGCCAGAGTTAAAAATACCCTGTGCTAAAGCACGTTCTTTAGTAGGGAACCATTCTGCGTTACCTTTAGCTGCACCAGGCCAGTTACCGGCTTCTGCTACACCTAAGATTGCGCGAAAAATACTAAGACTAAGTACACCTTGTGCAAATGCATGCGCAACGGTTGCAATAGACCAAACACCTATTGATAGCACAAAACCGAAGCGTGTGCCCACCCAGTCAAATATTTTACCAAAGATTGCCTGACCAAATGCATAAGCAAATACAAACACAATAGAAATATTAGCGTATATTTGTTTGCGTTCTAGCGCTGATTCATCAGGAAATAAATCTTCAACAATGTCCGGCCAAAGCACACTAAGTGCTTGGCGGTCGATATAGTTAATAATGGTAGCTAGCGCTATTAGCGCTATAACCCACCAACGTAAGCCTTTAAGTTGCATAATTAATCCTCAAGAAAGTCTTCACGCGCTGGGCTAAAAGTATCAATCAGGATTCCGCCTGTCGGGCAGGTAGCTCCATGATCAGCAAATGGTGGGATTAAGCAGCTATCACCCGGTTTTAAGATTTTAGTTACGCCATCAATGTTAAAGTGAAACTCACCTTCAACAACATACGTTACTTGAGAATGTCTGTGAGCATGGTTATAACCAATAGCCCCTTTCTCAAACCAAATTTTAACAGCCATTAGCTCTTCGTTATAACCTAGCATTTGACGTTTTAGACCATTTCCTAAGTCTTCTATTTCGGTCTCGTTACCAAATGAAAAGTTTGCGCTTTGCTTTTGCATCCTATTTACTCCTGATTATTGTTCATCATATAAACGCCTAATCGGCCATTTAAAGTGAACTCTTTATTTTGATAATTGAATGTGTTTTTAGCTGATGTTTGTGCTTTATTAATTGCCACTAAATATGAGTTGCCTTTAATATCAAGTTCAACAAGTGTTAAATCGCCCTGCTGACTATATTCAAGCTTTGTAACTCGACTAACAGCTTCTAGGGTATATTCTTTACTTGGGTTGTACTCACCATGTGGCTCTAATACAGATATAAACTTATGTTGCTTTTGACCCTCAACACGACGAATAAAACCATTTTCGTTGCGTAAATTAAAGTGAGGGTCATTTGCGCCTATTTGAGTAAACAAGAAAGACTCATAACCTTTAACCAAGCTCGTTTGCGTATAAAAACGACCATTTTCGTTTAGCCACGTTACTTTAGCTAAACCACTTTGAGGTTGCGCTTGAGCTTTAAGCCATAGATGCTGGTAGCCATTTTTAGTACCTAATGCAGACAGTTGTGTTGCATTCGCTTTTAGCTCAAAGCTGGTATCTATAAGCTGACCTTTATAATGCAAAGGCAAATCAAGCTGATGTGCTTTATTTGCTGCAACATCAAATATATCAAGTGCAACTGTGCTTTGTAGTTCAGGTAAGTTAATAAGTGCAAGCGTACGCTCAAGATCAACGCCTTTATAAGCTGTGCTTATTTCGCCGCTTGAAACCGTGCCGTATTCATTCGTTTCGAAAAAGTTAAGTGCAGGGTAATTACTATTTCCTACTTCAACATTTGCATTAAAATGCGTTGTTTCGTCAACCACTACCGTATTGTGCGCAACAGTGTGTTTAGCGTAAGTTTCGTTTTCAGGTAAATAACGACCGCCGTATTTAGCTTCTACATTTAAAAAACGTGCTGCGCCATAATCAGATACAATTTCATTTCCGTGGTCGTAAAACTGCCATGTTAATTTATCAAAATGACCATGGCCCAAACCTTGTGCAGCAGGTTTAAACAGTAGCGCTTGATCGCCACCTACCTGCGTTCTCATTACAACTAGAGCACCTTGTTTACCGTCATTACCATCACCGAAGGCAACGGATTTAAACGAATAAGGTTTTGCCATGTTGTTATCAAGTGCTTGAGCTACTTTTAGCCCATCACCAGAGAGAATTATTTGGTCTTGTTGCTTAGCAATATCTAAATAACCTGCATCGTTGGTTAAGCCATACGCTGCCGTTACCCCATTTACTAACTCAATGGTATCGATGCCTTTACTTTTTATTGCATCGTTAATTGGGAAGAACAAACCGTTGTAGCTAAGTTGAATCGTCGTATCAATCGCTTTTAATAATATGCCATCGCGATATTCAAAGATTTTTCGTTGTGGTTCGTTGTTTTCAATCGCTTTAGCAAACGTTACAAATGGTAATAGTGCAAAGCGTTGATAGTAAGGACCTTCGTTATAGTAACCTTGTGGTGAAAACAGCATCTCTAGCTGCTTAATAAAGCCACCCTTACCCGACTTTTCTAAATCGTATAATGATTTTTCTACCCACTCAGGTTCGCCTAATACATACCCTGCCATGCCAACACCCGCTGTTGCCCATGTTCCATGGTTATGTACTTTATTAAATGTAGACGGTTGGCCTACAGATGTGAACAACGAAACAGGACGGAGTAAGTCATTCTCGATTGTTTTAATATTATCGGCATTTAACGAGTCATAAATTAGATCATAAGCTTGTATTGTGTACACAAGCCACATTGCTTCATTTAGGCTTTGCCAAAAAAACTTACCTGGATTTTGCGAATCCATTTTACGTTTTGGATGCAGACCAAGCGTTGGGTATAATTTTGCATACTCAAGCAACATATCGCGTACATAGTTTGCGTATTTATCATCTTGGCTTAATTGATAAATAATGCCCGCGTTGTACATAAGTTGGTAATTCTTCTTATGGCGCTCATGTGTATAACCACCACCGCCATCTTTTGGAACGGGTACAGTGATAGGCTGTGCAATTTGTTCATCTACTTGCGCTTTTAGCGATTCAAACGCTGTAGCAAACTTTGTGCTACCGTTGCTACTTATTGCTTGGCGCATTTGCTTAACATCATCAGTAGTAATCACTAAGTTTGGGTGCGCTGCATGCGCCCCCAGTGATGTAAGTAATGTAATTGCAGCTACAGCAGCTATTTTAAAACGTGTTTGGCATTTTAATAAGTACATAGTATTTACCCTGCCTTATTTAAAATGTTGTTATTTTTTAATACTGCCGTGTGTGGGCCTTTAACTCTTAACTCTTTAACATTTGGTGCTTTAGTTGCATCAAATGTATTGCCTGAGATTTCAGTTTTAGGCTCGCCTACTGTGTGCTCTACAACAATAGGAGCAGATTTAACAAATTTATTATCTTTAATATTAGTAACCTGAACACCGTGAACATAAATGCTCGCTTGCTCTTTGTTACGCTTACCAAGGCCAACGTTATTAAGCGTGTTATTTGTCATTTCAAAATGAGGACCAAATGTGCTTTCATCAGTGCCACCACGGTAAAGCTTAAGTACACCGCCTTCTACATCATTAAATGTATTATTATTGACAATAACGTATTCCGCGTTATAAACACCTAAGTCTTCAATTTCAGTATTTAGACGTAAAATGTCACCTGTTACTGTATTAAAGGTATTACCTGTAACAATAATTTCGTCAGCCATTGCACCTTTACCAGTGATAAAGAAATGGAATGAATGATTAATATCTAAAGCATTTAACTCTGAGTTGATCATTACAAAGCGGTAATTATCAACCATACCCCATTTTTGCGTTCGAACAATGCTGTTACCTATTGCATCTGGCGCGTTTTCACCTGAAATTGATAAACCATCTAGTTTTAAGCTGCCGCCATCATGTATTTCAAACAAGGTAGAGCGTTGAAAAGTAAGTTTAGCCTTTGCGCTCTGCTTTGCTTTAATTGTCAACGTTTTATCAATTTTAACCAGTTTAGACACATCATACTGGCCAGGCGCTAGTTCTAGAACATCGCCCGACTCTGCATTATCAATAGCATCTAGTAATGCACTTACATCAGCTTTAACAGAATGTGTCTTACCAGAATCAAAATCAACTAAAGCAGGTACTTTTGCATACCAACTAACACCGGTATCTTCTTTTTTAAGTACTTTTAAATCGCGCTTTGCACCTACATTTAAACTTTTAGATGTTGGGTAAAGTAGACCATTACTTGCTTTTTCCAGCGTGATTTTATCTTTTTTTACACCGTACGTTAGCTCAGAAAGCACTTTTGTATCTGCAATGTTGTTACTTAATACTAACCCACTTACATCGTCGAATGTTGTAAATGGCTGTTCACCATTTTGGTTTATGATTAAGTTGTTTTTCATTACGCTATTTTTTGGGGCTGCGCTACGCTCAGCATCGCTACCTGCAGCAAGTTGAATATGACGCACATTTATAAATGTGTTGTTTTCAATCGTCGCATTTTCTACTTGGTGATAACGATTAATAGATGAATTTGGTACGCCGTTCATCACAGTAAAACCACTGCCAAAACGATAGCCTGTTAGGCCTTGTAGATAGTTATTTCTTACAATTTGATCTTTATTGATAACGCGGATACCACCTGTGTGATCAACACCATTACCAATGAAGATATTTTCTTCTATAAGATTGCCATTACCATGGCGCAGCGTTAATGTACCGCGCGCTTCATAAAATACGTTATTACGAAGGATGTTTTTACCTGATTTAACCGAAACAATTTCGACTTCACCATTGGTACGTTCAAAGTAATTATTTTCAACCAATGTATGCGAATCAGTTAGTGAGTAATGGCTTGTGCCAATACGCAGGGTTTCACCACCGTTAGAACCAAAAGTAGGACGGTAGCCAAAATAGTTGTTATCTATACGATGATAGTTTTCCTGGCTTGCTTTAGTGTTTAAACGAACAGCAACTGTCACACCTTTATTTCGTTTGCCAACTAAATGACTATGATCAAAGCGGTTATGTTGTCCATATAAGGCAACCCAATAATCAGACTCTCGTTTGTCTGGATTACTGTAATTATCGATTACTGTTTGAGTAACTCGTGAATTGTAGGCTAATTCATTTTTATTTTTACGAAATTCTATTACAGCTGAGCTCGGTGTGTAGCCGTCTTTAAATACTAAACCAGAAGCTTCAAGGTATTTACCTGCAAGTCTTAGGTTAGATTGACCTGATAGAATTACTTTTCCGTTAGTTTCAGCGGTTAATATAATAGGAGAGTTTTTTGTACCTTGGCCTTCAAGTAAAATTTCGAAGTCAGACCAAGTACCATTTTTAAGTACTACTTTGTCGCCAGCAACTAGATTAGCTGCGATATCATTAAAAGCTTGTTTATTTTCTATAAAATAATCTTTGGCCGCTACTTGTGTGGATATGCAACCGATGAGAACTAGACTAAGCTTTATTGTATTAATCAAACGCATAGTTAACTCTTTTTCGTTGTGACTGAAAGTAGTGCTTCATCAGAATTAAAAAAAGCTGACATTGCACAAAGACTTTAGTCAATTGGTGTCATGTGTGTTAAAGCGCCTTAAGTTAAAGCTCAAAGCGCTCAATAAGGTCGAGAAGTATTACTTTTCTAACTTTTTGAAGTAATCAAAAATTTCAGGAACGTTACCTTGACCCATACCAGCGTCAAACGCTGCTTGTAGGTTAGCTGATGAACCTTCAGCGATTTTTGATTCAGTACCTAGGTCTTCTACCATTTGTAGGAAGTAGCCTAAATCTTTGTTTGCATTAGCAATCGAGAAACCCAGGTCGCTAACATTATCAACTGCATAGTTTTTACAAAATTGCATAAACGGTGAGTTAGATGGGCCAGTCGACATAATGTCGAAAAGTTGTTGACGGTCAACACCAGCAAGCTCTGCCACTGCAAATGCTTGTGACATAGCACATACTGTCGTCATGCCCATGAAGTTATTGATAAGCTTAGTTGTATGACCTGCACCTAGCTCGCCAAGATGGAAAACGTTTTCACCTTGATCTTCCAGTACTGGTTTAACTTTATTGAATGTATCAATATCGCCTGCAGCCATAATGTTTAAAAGACCGTCTTTAGCATGTGCTGGTGTACGACCTAGTGGCGCGTCGATCATGCCTGCGCCTTTAGCTGCTAAATCAGCACCAATTTTTTTAGTAGATGATGGGATAGAAGTACCAAAATCAACTAATACTGCACCTTCTTTAATACCCGCTAGGATACCGTCTTCTGCGTAAACAATTTTTTCTACAACGGCAGACGTTGTAAGACAAAACATAACAATATCTGAACCTTCAGCTAGCTCTTTTGCAGTGCTTGCTGTTTTTGCGCCTCTAGCAACACATGCTGCAACCGCATCTTTGCTAAGGTCCATAACAATTAGCTCATAGCCTTTGTTTTGTAAATTTTCGGCCATGTTGCCGCCCATTAAGCCTAAGCCGATGAAACCGATGATTGGTTTTGACATGAATAACTCCTAAATATGTGGCGCATACTTTTATAAGAACAAGTAAAATTTACTCTATAAATACGCTGTGTCTTTTGTTTCAATTTGTAGAGTAACTTTAAGCCTGAGTTATTTATAAATTAACCTGTGCAAAACGTAACTCTGATTAATTACCAATACATTGTATTCACTCAAACCAAGTAACTTACCAATTGGTATGCAAAAACTGTATTACCATACGACTTTTTTGTCAACCAATAAGTTAACCAAGCAAACGCCATATTTTTACAAATTACACAATAATAAATTTAATAATCTATAAAAACAGATGGTTACATAGCAATGGCACAATTAAGCAAAGGTTAACTTTTGTTGAACAATCAGTAACTTTTTTTATACTAATAGGTTGACCAATAATTGAGTGCTGGTTATTGAAATATCCAAAATTTAATAAAATGATTCATTAATTGGTAATTTATAAAGGTCGAACTCAAACTGTTTTAAGCCTACTCTCATATTAAGGTTGTGATTTATATATAATGCCTACATGTATGGCTAATACATATAACCCCCCTAAAACGCGCTTAATAATAGCGCTTAGTTAAAAATACCCTTAACTTTGAATAAATAACTAAAGGAACTAAAAATGCGTTTATTACATACTATGCTTCGTGTAGCCGATTTGGATAAATCAATTGCTTTTTATACTGAAATATTAGGTATGAAAGAATTACGCAGAGCTGATAACAGTGAATACAGATACACTCTTGCCTTTGTTGGATATGGCGACGAAGCAGATAACACAGTATTAGAGCTAACTTATAACTGGGACGAGGATAGCTACGACCTAGGTAATGGATATGGTCATATTGCTATTGAGTTTGATGATATTTACAAAGCATGTGCAGATATTAAAGCTGCTGGTGGCAATGTAAGCCGTGAACCAGGGCCTGTAAAAGGCGGTACTACTGAAATTGCTTTTGTAAAAGACCCAGATGGCTATGCAATTGAGTTAATTCAGAAAAAAGAAGACATGAGTAAATTTTAAATTACTTAATAACTAATTCAAGTTATAACAATTTGCTTAATGCCAATCTGCTTATATATGGGGTCTATTTAGCGTTAAGAAAATTACGCTAGAACTAGGCAAAAATTTTTGTATCTAGTTGTTCTAAATAAAAATTTTTAACGACGTTATAGTGCAATTTAATTCGTTAGATTGATCAAAGATTTATGCTGGTTGGTATAACTATGGAGAGGTTTAATTTTATTTATTGTTCAAATGGTTATGCAGATTGGTATTAAATAAAAGGTGCTTTGCAGCACCTTTTTTTAACGCAACTGACTATCTTTACTACCACGCCTATTAAACGATTTAGCGCTGGCACCATTACCTTCTATTGCGGCTTGGCATGCAACACAGTAGCGAACTCCTGGTAGCGCGAGCCTTCGTGCTTGTGGGATTTTTTCATCGCACTCGTCACATAGCTCAGCACTTGCACCAGATATTAAATTGCTTCTTGCATACTGTACGGCGTCGTTAACACTTGCATCAATTTGATCTTGAATTGCACCGTCTCGTGCCCACCCACTTGCCATAAATCCTCCTAATAAAGTTGGATGTTTAAATTTATGCTACCAAATTGAATCTTTATAAGTACTGAATAATAAAGCTAGGAATGGGGTGTTATTTGAAGGTTTAAACTACAAAATTATATTTTATATCTAAAAAAAGACGCTGTAGTTGTTCCTTGTAATCTACTTTCAAAAAGATCAACACTCTAAAATCAGGCAAAAAAAAGCAGCTAAAAAAGCTGCTTTGTAATTCTAATTATTTAAATGTTAAAGACTGTAGTCAACAACCTTCATACCTAATTTTTCAAGCTCTGGGCGAAGTGTTTTAGCATCACCCACTACTAAATAAATCATATCTTTAGTGTTTAAGTGTTTTTTAGCTAAGGCGTTAACTTCTTCTTTGCTAATATTGCTAACAATCTCATTTCTTTCTTTTACAAAGCTAGGTTTTAAATCGAACTCTAATATTTGTGCTAAAAAGCCAAGTTTTGCATTAGGCGTTTCGTATTTAAGCGCATCTTTTTGATTGATAGCTTTACGCATAAACATAAGCTCTTCATCAGTGACACCGTTTTGAGCATAGTTATTAAGCTCATTAGTAAACTCTGTAATAGACGCTGCAGTAGAGTCGGCTCTCACCGCTGCAGAAGCTGTAAAGCCGCCTGATGTTTTATCACCCCAAAAACGAGAGCGAGCACCGTAAGTGTAGCCTTTATCTTCTCGTAAATTTAGATTGATACGGCTGTTAAACGTGCCACCAAATGCAAAGTTCATTAAGTTAGCTTTAAAAAACTCACCAGTAATGTCTTCAACCATATCGCGTTTACCAATACGAATTTCTGATTGAGGGGCACCTGGTTTATCTACAAGATAAATGACATTAGTTTCTACTTTAGGTTCACTGAAATCAACCGCTACTGGGCTCGATTTACCTTGCCAGTTTGCAAGTGTAGCTTTAACCTTTGGCTCAATTTTTGACTCTTTTAAATCAGAAACAATAATGACTTGCGCGCCCTGTGGTTTAAAGTTTGCGTTATAAAAAGCTTTAACGTCATCTAATGTAATAGCCTCAATACTATTAAGCGTTCCAGTACTTGGAAGTGCAGCTATATTGTCGCCATATAGTAATTTGCTGTATGTATTAGATGCTAAATACCCTGCATCCTTCATTGAATGTTGAATATTTTGAATGATTTGCTTTTTATTACGCTCAAAGTCATCGGCATTAAATGCTGGTTTAAATAATTTCTCTTCAACAAGCTTTAGCGTTGCATCTACATTTTTGGTTAAGCTAGAAACATACACATTTGTATGTGTTTTATCTGAGTAGATACTTACCTGGCTACCCAGTTTTTCAAGCGCGTTACTCATTTGCTCTGTAGTGTAGTTTTGCGTTGACTCGCTCATTAACGATGCAGTCATTGACGATAAACCCACTTTACTAGCTTGCTCATTATACAAGCCACCCGGAACTTTAATGAAAATAGCGGTGGTTGGCGTTTCTGTACTTTGCGTACCTAATATTTTAATACCGTTTTCGGTCTTAGTTTGCCAAAGAGAAGGAACATCAACAGCAGGATTTGCGCCGGCTATAGGGTGAACACTTCGATCAAATGTATCAACAGCTCTTCGTGCCACTAAATCATCAGCTGAAGTTGTAGATGGACCTCCAAAATCATGCGCTTTAGGCGTAAAGTTGTCTGGGGCAGCTATAAGTTGAGTTTGACCTTCTGGAACAACACTCATAATAACGGCAGATTTACCTTTGATATATTGATTAAAAACACGCATAACATCAGCTTTTGTAACTTTGTTATAACGTGAAATCTCATCTTTAGCTGAGTTTGGGTTACCTGTAAACGTTTCAGATGCGGCTAGTTGAGAGACTTTTCCTGATACGCTTTGCAGACCAAAAATTGCACCCGACTCTATTTTAGCTTTTACTTTATCTAAATCATCTTGTGTAACGCCACGCTCTTCAAATTCAACAAATGAATCACGAATGATTTTTTCCATATCAGCTAACGTTTTCCCTGCTGTAGGATTTGGTAAAGCATAAAGGCTAATTGAACACGCTAACTCTTGGCATGGATGATTTGCACTTGCTTGAACAGCAAGTTGAGTTTTAACTAGGTTTTTGTATAGTAGTGAATTATTACCTCCACCTAATATTTCAGCAAGTATATCAAGAGGTGCTTCATCTTCAGAGCGAGCGTAAGTCGTTGGGAAACTCATACTTAATAAAGGTAAGTGAACCTTATCTTCCATTGAAATATATCTATCGGCATTTAGTGTTACCGCTGTTTTTTCAACTTTAGGTATTTCAGGACCTTTTGGGATTGGTGCAAAGTATTTAGTAACTAATGGCAGTATTTCATTAGCGCTGATGTCACCACCAATGGTAAGCGTTGCATTATTTGGTCCGTACCATTTTAAAAAGAATGCTTTTAAATCATTTACATTTACGCGATTTAAATCGTCCATAAAACCAATTACAGGCCATGAATATGGATGGCCGTCTGGATACATCGCTTGAGCAACACGTTCACCTAAACGACCATAAGGGCGATTATCAACACGTTGGCCGCGCTCGTTTTTTACTGTTTCGCGTTGTACTTCAAATTTTTCTTGGGTTACAGCATCGAGTAAAAAGCCCATTCGATCAGCTTCTAGCCACAACATTTTTTCTAATTGATTTACTGGTACTGTTTCAAAATAGTTTGTTCTATCTGAGTTAGTTGTACCATTTAAAGTACCGCCTGCTTCAGATATTATTTTAAAATGTTCCTCATCAGCAACATTTTCTGAACCTTGAAACATCATATGCTCAAAAAAGTGAGCAAAGCCTGACTTACCCAACTCTTCGCGAGCAGAACCAACGTGGTATGTTACATCAACGTGTACTAAGGGATCTGAATGATCCTCATGCACAATTACAGTTAAACCGTTATCTAGTTTATATTTTTTATACGGTATGTTGATTTCACCTGCATTAGATTTCACTGATTCAATAAGTGTAACGCCAGGAATTGATGTTTCTGTAACAATATTTTTATCAACAGCTTGAGTTGAGCTATTACATGCAGCCAACCCTGATGCAAGTAAAACAGCAAGTGCAATTTTTGTGAGTTTCATTTTTTAGTCCATATTTAAATTAACTCAATGAGTTTAAAGACTGTAAGCGTCCGAGCAACGACACCTAGCAGAGTGGATTTAATTAATAGAAAATATCGTCAGTTTCTACTGGAGGTATTATGCAAAAAAG